>JAQBUI010000144.1 GCA_027624035.1 Pseudomonadota bacterium
TGCACCAGTTCCGGGACGGTGATGGAGACATCGACCGAGCCGTTGCTGCTGGCGCCCAGGGAGCCATCGGAGGCGGCCATTGCGGTGGTGGCCATGGAACCGGTCAGAATCAGTGCTGCGAGAATGCGAATTTTCATTTTGGGACCCTCTGTCACAAATCAAGTTAAGTTGGGGTAGTAAAAGCGAGGACCGTGCCAACTTCTTGTACTTATCATTAAGTAACTGTTTTATAACGAAAATAAACCTAACCGTTGGGATGAATTGGCCCATACCGGGCGATAAATCGCGTCCGGAACTGACGAGAATGGTCGTTGCCGATGGCCCGATGACGCGTCGCGTCACATCCGATGGTCACTGCCTGAGCGAACCCGTGGCCATTGAACGACTCGAACCTTCAAGCTGGTATCATGGATCTCATGATCGAACTGTTGGTCGCGGATGGCCTGGGGCATCATGTACCCAAGGGTTATATCTACTTCGCCATGGCGTTTTCCGTTGCTGTGGAGATGCTGAACCTGCGCCTGCGTAGCCGCAAGCGCGGCAGACCGGCCCCGGTTGCACTTCATGAGCGCTTTACTCGAGATGGCCCTTGACGGCGAAACTGGACCCGTTAGGATTTGGCACCAGAAACCAGGTCGATTGATCCGATGGAATATACAGACTATTACAAGACCCTTGGGGTTGAGCGCGGCACAAGCAAGGAAGACATCAAGCACGCCTATCGCCGTCTTGCGAGAAAATACCATCCGGATGTGAGTACGGAGCCCGATGCCGAGGCCCGTTTCAAGGAAGTGGGTGAGGCCTACGAAGTGCTTGGCGATGAAGAGAAGCGTGAGGCATACGACAATCTGGGTGCCAACTGGCAGGAAGGCCAGAATTTCCGCGCCCCTCCTGGTTGGGAACAGCAGTTCTCTGGCAGTCGATTTGGCACGGAAGACTTCAGTGACTTCTTTGAATCCATGTTTGGCCGGCAGCGACAGGCACCACGCGGTCCACAGCAGGGGAGTGACCAGCAGGCGACCCTCGAAGTCACACTGCACCAGCTATACGCCCGTGAGCCGATCGAACTGACGCTGGATGCGCAGAAGCTCATGGAAGATGGGAGGTACCAGCGGCACAAGAAGCGACTGAAGGTGACCATTCCGCCGGGAATTGAGCATGGTCAGAGCTTCCGCCTGAAGGGGCAGGGCAACCCGGGAGGCAATGGTGGGCAGCCGGGAGATCTGTTCATAGAACTTCGGGTCCGGCCTGATCCAAAGTTTCGGCTCGAGGGCTCTGACGTTCACAGCGACGTCACGGTTGCGCCCTGGCTTGCGGTACTCGGTGGTGAAATCAACGTCATCACCCTGGGTGGGAACGTTAGCCTGAAGGTTCCGGCCGGTTCGAAGAGTGGTTCACGTCTTCGTCTCAAGGGTCGAGGGTTGTCCGGCGGTGATCATTACGTGACACTCCAGATCGATGTTCCGCAGCCGGTTACCGAAGCACAACGGCGGCTCTACAGGGAGTTAGCGAATCTCCAGGAGAAGGCTGATGCGGGAAGATGATGTCCAGATTCTAAACGAGCGGGTGACCTTTTCACTGCGCCAGGTTTGCCAGACCTGTCGGGTCGACCGGGCGTTCGTCCATGAACTGGTCGCTGAAGGGATCATTCAGCCCAGGGAAGAGCGGGACGCGGAGTGGTATTTCGATGGTGTTTCTCTGGTTCGCATCAGGAAGGCCTATCGGCTTCACTATGAACTGGATGTCAATCTTCCCGGTGTCGCGCTTGCGCTTGAATTGCTTGATCGGCTGGAGGGCAAGTCACGAGGCTGACCGACGTGGCTGCCCAATCACGCGTGACTTGGGCCCAGTCGCTGATTCCTGAAGCGGGCAAGCTGCCTGCAACCGACTCAACAGGGTGATGCCAGGTGATGGGAAGTTCATGACCAGCCTGTCAGACGAGCCTGGTTGGCCGGCCCCGTCGCCGGGCTCGTCACCAGGTTGGCGCCGTCTGTCAGACGAATCGCCCACTACATTGACTGATTGTTGCATTGCGGTATTCTCGTCGGGCGGGCCCTCGCTATGCAGTCTGTTGTTCCTCCCCCTGAATGATGGTGCGTTGGCCCGCTCTTCTTTCGTCTGGCACTGCCGCCCGATTCTGCCAGGAGGTGCTTCCAGATATACACCTTCGCTGCGCCGTCTTCGATCTGACGCTGCGATGTGCCGCGATCCTAACTGCTATTTACCCCGTTTGTCGTTGCCGCTGCGATTGCCATAGACCACCTTTCGCAGCGATTCGATTTCTTCGATCGCCTCGTCCGGCAGATAGACCCCCCCTGATCCGGAAAACGATACGATCATCATCATCTCGTATTCCTTGAAGCACTCTTGCGCATAAGGGTGGCCTGGATAGTCTCGTATGCACTGGGTCAGATAGCGGCGTGACAGCGAGTTGTAGAACCGGTACTGGAGTGCACGATCGCTGACGGCAAGCCAGTAGAGAATCTGGGGCGTGCTGGCGGTGCCTGGCTGCGCTCTGAGCAGCTGGTTCAGTTGCTCGCGAATGGCCACCCAATACACAAACTGTTGATCGAAAGAGAGACCAGTGCGGATCAATGGAAAGACTTCCGACAGATACCATCCCATCGCGTCGATGTCGCGCTCAACCAGTGGTGAGTTCAGATCAGCCGGGTTCCTGGTGAGGGCCGCCAGGCTGGCCAGTCGCTCCTCCACGAGAGCACTGAATTCACGGTGTTGTGCGAGGTATGGCTGGATTGCCTTGTAGGTGTTGGCCGCCAGTTCAGGGTCCTCCTGGATTTCAAGGGTCACCACGAGGAGGTGATCAAGTGCTGTCTGAATTCGGGTTGAGTCTGTCGGCTCCTGTGCCAGAAAGTTTCGATATGACGTCAGTGCCGATGCATAGTCCCGGGTCATGAAACCGTATTCGGCGGCGAGAAACTCATCCATGTCTCGAAATTTGCTGATGCCATAATCGCGAACGAAGCGGCGATCCTGACGATGGCAAGAGCCACAGACTGCGATCGCTTCTCGAAGGTCTGCCTTCAGCATGCTGTGGCTGGCGGTATCGGCATACTCGCTGGCACGTTCCAGTTCAGCCATCAGCAGGTCATAGTTGGCGCGACTGCCCGGGTCCGAAGTCAGGTGCGGCGTGGCCTGCTCAAAGAGCGCCTTTATCTCCTCTATCTCTGACTTCAGGCGTTCCGAGTCAGATTCCGAGGCATACAACCGGGGAAAGACGACGAGCAACTTTTCACCCAGTTGATGCATGATGTCATTGAGTGGTGCCGAACTGCAGTTCAGTGGCAGCATTGCGCTGAGCAGCAAGATGGGCAGAATTTTGTACATGGCATGTCTCATGGTTGTTCGTCAGGGTTCATCACGATTGCATCGTGGCTTCGATGACAGGAGGATTCCTGTCAAAGACACGATAATAGCGTCGTTGTGGGGGAGACATGCGGCAGATCAAGATTCTTTCTGAAAATCTGGAACAGGATAGGTGCAGGACAAACAGAGGGGACATGATGGGTAATCTTCCAGGAAGGGCCGGGGTGACACCGGGGATCTTGCTGCTCTGCGCCTGTCAGAGCAGCAGTGATGGAACCTCGGTAAGGAGCCAGGGCGGTGCCTATGACCCCCTTGCCGACTATGACCTGAAGACGCCGACCACGGTTCATGATGTACCGGTTCAGGCGGCGGCCGGCTATGACGAGCAGATGGTGTCGAGGGGAAAGTACCTTGCGGAATTGCTGGCCTGCGGCACCTGCCATACTGATGGTGCGCTTATTGGAGAGCCTGACCCCGGACGCCAGTTCGCGGGCTCCAGTATCGGCATCGCTTATTCGAATCCGTTTGCGGTGGAGAACCCTGGTGTTCTGTATCCCGCTAACATCACGCCTGACCCGGACACCGGGATTGGCAACTGGCGGGATGATGATCTTGTAACGGTGATCAGGACGGGCGTCGATCAACATGGGCGCAGGCAGATTCCGGTCATGCCATGGCCGGGGTTCTCGAGACTCAGCGAAGCTGATGGCAGGGCGATCACTGCCTTCTTGCGCAGCCTGCCGCCAGTTCGGCACCAGGTCCCGGAGAATGTCGACCCTGGGCAAAAGGCCCGATCCCCCTACGTCCACTTTGGCGTCTATCAGAGCAAGCGCCGCTGATCTTGCCCCCTCAGGGATCACCCGGACGACCCGGAGCATTTCCCGGAGAGGCCAGTGTCCTCGTGAGGATTCGGTCAAGGGCGTTGGCGAAGGCCTGTTTCTCCGGCTGCCCGATGGGGGCAGGGCCACCTGTCTGGATACCCGATGCCCGCATGGTATCCATGAAATCCCGAATATTCAGGCGGCCCCGGACGTTTTCGGTGGTATACAGTTCGCCTCTGGGGTTCAGTGCCTGAACGCCCCTGGCAATCAGTTCCGCGGCAAGCGGGATGTCAGCCGTGATGACCAGATCACCCGGCGCGGCCCTGCGCACAATCTCGTCATCCGCCACATCGAATCCCTGGGGGACCTGTAAAGATGTGATCAGTTTTCCGGGGGGTGTACGTACGTAGTTGTTCGCGACAAGGGTCAGCGGTGTTCCTGTGCGTTCGGCGGCCCGGAACAGGATTTCCTTGATGACGTTGGGGCAGGCATCTGCATCTACCCAGATTTGAAAGCTCAGGGTAATTCCTTCGATGATGGCATGGTGAGTCCTGTATCCAAGGGAAGTCGGTGAGCATAGGAGGGCAGACAGGCCGGGTCAAACAGGCGTACTATTCCTGATGAACAGGGTCGGACAGACCGTCCAGATCACCCGGGTTGGTGCCGGTGTTTCCACTACCCTGAGCGCAGTTTCCAACAGTGCAGGAGGCAATCATGGCCTACCAGATGATCGAAGTGGAACCCGTGACACCTCGCATCGGGGCAATCATTCACGGTGCGGACCTGACGCGCCCAGTGTCCGATGAGTCGTTCCAGGACATCCACGATGCCTTCATGGCACATCTGGTGGTGTTTTTCCGGGACCAGCCCATGAGCCCCGAACAGCATCTGTCGCTGGGACGGCGTCTTGGTGAGTTGCATATTCATCCGGCCGCGCCCTACTGTCATGGCAATCCCGCGCTTATGAAGATTCATACCGACGAGCATTCGAGGCGTAACAACGGTGAGGGCTGGCATTCTGATGTCTCGGCTGACGTTGAGCCGCCCATGGCGAGCATCCTGCACCTGCATCAGACCCCGAAGCACGGTGGCGATACGTTGTTCGCCAATATGTATGAGGCCTACGACGCGTTGAGTGAGCCCGTCAGGGAATTGTTGGGCTCACTCACTGCGCTGCACGCATCGGATTACTCGGGGTTCTATGGTGACCATGCCCCGCAACGGGAAAGCCCCCGGGCCGAGCATCCGGTCGTCAGGACCCACCCTGTTACCCGGCGGCCTGCGTTGTTTGTCAATGGCGGCTTTACCAGGCGCATCCTGGGTCTGACCCGGGCGGAAAGTGACTCGATTCTGCAGATGCTGTTCGATCATGTCAAAAACCCGAACTTCCACTGCCGGTTTCAATGGCAGCCGCATTCGGTGGCGATGTGGGACAACCGATGTACCCAGCACATGGCGGTGTGGGACTATTATCCGGAGACTCGCAGCGGGATTCGCGTTACGGTCAAGGGTGATAGACCCTTTCGCTGATGTGCCCGACGGGCCAGGCAGAGTCAGGCCGCGCGGACCAGGTCGATGCGGGTATACAGGTTGATGAATTCCGTGAGGCGGGTAGAGATGTCTGAAGCATCGCCACTTTCCAGTGCCTCCTGCAGGTCTTCGGTCGCATAGACGACCTCCAGGAAATTCATACGCGAGGCGTATTTGGTAATCCATTTGCAGTTTTTCTTCAGTTGATCTGCGTCATGATCCTGCCAGGCCGTCTGCATCTCCAGAAGCTCGGAGCCAAGCTGGGACACGAAGTTCTCAAGCAGCTCCACCTTGCGTTCGTTTTTCGGCAGCGGATAACTCACTGGCGTCCCGTCCAACTCCACCGGGGCGTTGCTGGATTCGAAAATGATGATGTCTGGTGGCGCGGCCGGATCAAAATCGGCTCTTCCCCTGATCGAGT
The DNA here is from genome assembly GCA_027624035.1 of Pseudomonadota bacterium. Classification (GTDB taxonomy): domain Bacteria; phylum Pseudomonadota; class Gammaproteobacteria; order Pseudomonadales; family Azotimanducaceae; genus UBA7455. The sequence continues at coordinate 6,097 of JAQBUI010000144.1, forward strand.
GGGCAGATTATCGTAGTCCCCTATGAGAGACAAAGACCTATACGCC
>JAQBUI010000044.1 GCA_027624035.1 Pseudomonadota bacterium
CTCCTAACGGCAGGGGTAGATGGTCTTGGCCCGGATGTTGCGCAAGACAAGCCGACGAAACAGGCAATGGCGACTGCGCTTGATGCATTGCTCGTCACTGACGTTTCGCAGTTAGAAGGACTGCATTTGGAGGCAAGTGACTTCAATCAAACAGAAGAAATGGCAAATCGAAGCAGTATCGCTAAACCCGAACAGCTAAAGTCAGGACACCAACCACTGATGTCAGGGCCCCTGGGCTATGCCCTGGCGTTGCTGCTGACGGCCTGTGGCGGCGGGGGAAGCGATGGCGGGGGCCGGACCAATATGGCTGACACTCCGCCGGTCCGGGTCGCCAGCATTGAATTTCTCGACCAGATGCCCGGGGACGGGGCAGCGGCAGTGCCTGGTTTCAGGCGGGGGGTCGCGGCGAGCCAGGTCGCGCCCGGGGGCACCACGTTCACCTATGCCACAAGCTGCAGTGACCAGCACGTTCTGGTCACGGTTCGTGATATCGAGGATGTTTCGGGAGAAAGTGACAATGTACTCGTCACCCACGACTTCTCGTGCGCCAGTGGCTTCGGGCCCGACGAAAGCGTCACCATCACCGTATCCGGAGAGCACAGCAGCGGGCCGACCGAGGGAAGTTTTTCATTCACGACCGGCAACGAGTTGCCGGTACTCACGGTCGATGCAGAGCTGCGGCAATCGGAACTGGACGTCGCCTCTGGGTTTGCCCAATACATCAGCGGCGCTCTGATCGACGAGCTTGATCTGCCAGCGCTGAGCGGGTTTCTGATCCGCGGCCTGATCCTGGACCTCGCTGCTTCCGAGTGGCGCGCCCTGGCAGACCCCGACGTGGACTATCCAGTGGTTTTTCAGCGGCTGCATTTCTCAAGCTCTGCCCCCAATGGTGACCTGACCACTGCAAGCGGTCTGCTGGCGTTTCCGGACCGTTCCGATCTGGCTGAATTCCAGCCCAGGGACCGGGTCATTCTGCTGCACCATGCCACCGGCTCCACGCCCTCTGCGATGGACCCCACCGACGCCTGGTATATCCTGGCCGGGCTGTTTGCGGCACGAGGCTATCTGGTGTTCGCACCGGACAATCATGGCCGGGGGGTCACCGCTGAACTGCCCGAGACCTATCTCATGGCCCAGCGGACCGCGACGGTGGCCGTCGACTTCATGATGGCAGTCCTGGACAGCGGTCACTACGTCTCGATCTTCGACGACGAGTCTCCGGTTCCACTCAGTATCATCGGGTATTCCCAGGGGGGCCATAGCGCCATCGCCAGCTGGCTTGAGATCGCCGCGCGGCACAGTGACTCCCTGACTGTCCTCTCGGTACACAGTGGTGGTGGCCCGCATCAGATATACCGGACCTTCCGTGGCGTTCTTGAGCAAATTGACGGGCGCTGCGGTGAAGAGGACGACTATTGCCGCCTGGTTGATCCGGCAACCATGATTCCCTTTGCCACCGGCCACATACTTCCCGGGCTCCTCGACTATGGTCCTACCAGCCTCGAGGTTACCGATGTGATTGAAGGTGACACGCTCCGCACGGATTTCATCACTGACTTTCTGGGGCAGGCCGAGCGTCTGGATGATCTGCGGCTATGGCTGCAATTGAACAGCTTCGGCAATATCTTAAATGGCGACTCTCGTTTCGGCGCCATGCCGACCACGATTCATCTGTATCACTCACCCTATGACCGACTCGTCCCGGCAATCAATACCACCGAACTTGCCGCGGCCCTCGGCACGGTCGTCAGCGTCGAACATCACTCCAATGAGTGCAGCAGCGATGGCTTCGAGCTGATCTTTCAGACCACTGACCGGGTTGGTGTGCTGCATACCCTGTGCGGGCTGAACGTCATGGATCAGATCCTCCGCCGCCTGTGAGTGCGTGAGTGCATTGCGCAGCAGTGAGTGCATTGCACAGCAGTGAGTGCATTGCGCAGCAAGCACTCACAAGCCCTCTCCGCACCAATGTAGCGGCAGCGATTTCAAAGAAATCGCGAGAGCGCCCAGTTCCGTGCGAAGAGCCTGCACACCGCTCCCAACCCACTCCACACAACCTCACTCCACACCAAACAACCGCCACCCCTTTAACCCAAGTGCCCGCGCCGCCAAATCGGACGAACGACCAGTGATCCAGAGTTCTTTCACCTGAACCCCCGCTCCCTCGGCATCACTTGAAATTCGATCCATGGTGGTAGCGGTTTCCTGTGTCCAGTACAGCAGGTCCACGGGCAGCATCACGATCAGTCGGCCGTCCCGGGTCAAGCCTTCCGGAACAGACGAATCCGATACGATCGATGCCAGCGGCGTGCGATGAGTATTGAAGTCCGCCAGCAGACCGATGGCGCGGATCAGGAATCGGGCCTCTTCGAATGACTGACTGTCTACCAGTTGGTGCACCAGTTCTTCCCTGTTGGTGACGCCCGACAGGGCCATCAGGTCGCGGCAAACGGCCGTCTGCATGGTTGGCGTCAGGAAGTCTGCCTGAATGAACGCCTCGATGTTCTGCGCACCAAACCCCTCGCCTGCAAGACACTGGCGATTGGCAGCTTCCAGTTCACTTGCGGTCTGAATATAGATTCGCTCATCGTTTCCGAGAGCGCCCAGGGCAAAAGAGGCGGTCATCGGCAGGGCAATGTCCACGGGCAGGCCGCCAACAAACTGCACCACCGCCATGTCCGATATCGCCCGACGCAGCTTCAGGTTGGTGGTATACGGGTCAATCTTCAGCTCCGACGCCCATTCACGCTCGCCATCGGAAAGCAGGTAGTTACTCTTGCGGAACGCGAGCGGGTCCAGTTGGTCGGAATTGCCACCGGTCACCGCCCGCCGTGTACCCAGGAGACCCCGTTCGGCGGTCCTGGCATAGCCGGCAAACAATTTGCGAACGCCCGCCGGCAGACCGCCGATGGTCTGTACCGGGTTGGTGAATACTTTCACGATGGCATCCACCGAGCCCACACCGGCCTTCTTGAGCGACTCTATGAATACCTCGGATCTGGACATCGCCTGCAGATAAGCCAGTGCGTCAATTTCCCGCACCCGGGTCGCGAGTTCAGCGTGGCCCTGCGCCTCAAACTGCCCAAAGGGTGAATCAATGATATAGGTGTTCAGCCATCCATCGCTGACCACGGGCTCTACCAGTTCATGATTCGGCCCGCGAACGAGTTCCGGAGTAGCGACATCTCTCGCTGCAAGCGAAGGTGGCGTTTCATAATCCAGGGCGAGTGTCGGAGCTGCCAGCAAACCAGACAGCAATGCGAAAACAACAGTGAGCGCGTTCAGGCGGCGCATGGCAGAACCCTCGTTGGAAACCAGAGTCCATGCTGCATCAAGCCGATTGGTCAGTCAAAAAAAGAACATTACATCAGCGATGCAACCGCGACCGCCGATCCGGGGACAATTGACCCCGGCCGACCCATTGGCCTTTTGGCGGAGACTGCCGCCGGATCACGGCGCTGACCTAGCCGGATCACCGCTGCGGCCGTCAGGCCAGGACTTTTCGAGTAAACTGAAGCCGTAATGAAATCGGACTGGCAATGATGGACACACCAACACCGGAAGGTATCGGGCGCCTGCTGGCGCAGCGCTACGGCTATGAACTGGCCAGTCCACCGACGTACCCGCTGGGGGTTTCGCTCGCCAGCAGACTGCGACTGGCTACCCGTGACGATGCAAAGACCCTGGCAGAAGAAGCCGCACTGATTGCGCGGCTGGTCTCACCGATCGTCGATGACCCTTCGACCATACCTGATGCAGCGCCCTGTCTCTCCACGGGCTGCTTCGCCCTCGACCTGGCCCGGAGCACGGGCGATGAGCAATACGTAGGCTTCGCGCGGAACCTGGCAGACCGGTTTACAGCAGACCCGGATATCCGGGTCGAAGATTTCTATTTTGCAGGGACCCTGCTGGGGCAGGCTCATGTCCTGACGGGCGAGACCGGTTATGCGGATGCACTACATCGGCTGTTGCTGTCTGCCGACACCCAGCAACCGAACGGACTGTACTGGCACTGCCATGGCTCACCCTGGTTCTGGGGCCGGGGTAACGCCTTTGCCGCGCTCGGTGTGGCAGAAACACTGACCCACGTCATGGACCATCCCCAAAGAGAACAACTGCTGGACCGGCATCTAAAGCATCTGACCGCCATGGCCGCGCTGCAACATGAATCCGGGATGTGGCATCAAGTGATGGACGATTCATCGACGTACCTGGAACACAGTGCCACCACCATGACCGGCTGCGCGATCGCACGGGGCATACGGCTTGGCTGGCTGCCCCGGGACACCTGGAAACCGGTTGTCGAACGGGCGTGGACGGGCAGTGCGACCCGCGTGGGTGCAGATGGCGAACTGGACCAGGTCTGTGTCGGCACCGGACCATTGCCAACCCTCAAAGACTACGTGAAGCGGCCCTTTTCGACCGGCCGGGATGATCGGGGCGGCGCGATGGCGCTGCAGTTTGCCGTAGAGATGCTTCGGCTCGGTGACGTCACCGCGTGACCGCCACCATCATGACAACAGCGACCCTGACAACAACGACGTGAGCGATATGAACGAATACGACTACATCATCGTGGGCGCGGGTACGGCCGGTTGTGTGCTGGCGAACCGGCTGACCGCAGACGGCAAACACAAGGTATTGCTCATTGAGGCCGGCGGCAAAGACGACTATTTCTGGATTAATATTCCAGTGGGCTACCTGTACACCATAGGAAATCCGAGAACCGACTGGTGCTATCAGATTCAGCCAGACCCGGGTCTGAATGGCAGGACCATCGGCTACGCCCGGGGCAAGGTGCTGGGCGGTTGTTCTTCCATCAATGCCATGGTCTACATGCGCGGGCAGCGAAGCGACTATGATCACTGGGCACAACTTGGTAATCGCGGCTGGGCCTGGGACGATGTGCTGCCTGTGTTCCGCAAGTCAGAGGACTATCAGCACGGTGCCGATGAGTTCCATGGCGAGGGCGGCCCGTTGCGGGTTGAGGAACGTCGGGTCAACTGGGAGATCCTGGAGGCCTGGCGCGAGGCGGCCGAGGAGTGCGGGATACCCAGAATCGATGAGTTCAATCGCGGCGACAATTTCGGCAACGCCTACTTCCAGATGAACCAGCGCAGAGGGGTCCGCTGGAGCGCCACCAAGGCGTTCCTGCGGCCGGCCATGAGCCGCCCCAACCTCGAAGTCATCACTGAGGCCACGGTGCAGCAGCTTGACCTTGAGAACAGACGGGCCAGGGGCCTCACCTTCAGAACCCGGCAGGGCGAGCGGCTACAGGTCCGGGCCCGTCGGGAAGTGATCCTGTCGGCGGGGTCCGTCGGGTCGACCCAGCTGCTGCAACTCTCCGGCATCGGCCCCGGAGAATTGCTTCGGGACCGGGGCGTTGCCGTCGCTCATGATCTGCCGGGCGTCGGCGAGAATCTGCAGGACCATCTGCAGATCAGGATGGTCTACAAGGTCCATGACACCATCACCCTGAACCGGCGGGCCAACTCCCTGATCGGCAAGGCCGCCATGGGCCTCGAATACGCCCTGTTCAAGACCGGGCCTCTGACCATGCCGCCCTCACAGCTGGGGGCCTTTGCCATGAGTGACGATACCCAGACCACACCTAATATGGAGTGGCATGTTCAACCGTTGTCTCTGGACAAATTCGGCGAGCCGCTGCATCCGTTTGATGCGATCACACCCTCCGTCTGCAATCTGCGCCCGACCAGTCGTGGCCACATTCGAATTGTCAGCAACAGACCCGATGATCATCCGGCCATCACACTGAACTATCTTTCCACAGACGCTGACCGGCAGGTTGCGCTAAGTGGCATCCGGTATACAAGAAGAATCATGGCAGCCAATGCTCTGGCACGATTTCGCCCGGAGGAGTTCATGCCGGGGCCGGACTGCCGCAGCGAGCAGGCGCTTCTTAAGGCGGCCGGCGATCTGGGCACCACCATCTTCCATCCGGTCGGCACCTGCAAGATGGGGAATGACCCGATGTCAGTGGTCGACGATCGTCTGCGGGTTCAGGGCATTGATGGCTTGAGAGTGATCGATGCCTCCATCATGCCTTCCATCACATCCGGCAATACCAATGCGCCAACGGTCATGATCGCCGAGAAGGGCGCCGAATTTGTGCTGGCTGACAGCGCCGCTTAGCCGTACCGTCAGCGCCGGTCCGCCGGGGTATACCAGATCGGTGAGGTATAGGCGCGATCCTGCACCGTCATCGGCGCCGCCGCGGGCATGTCCTTGATCCCGAATCGTTTTGCATCATAGGCAGTCCACCGGGGTGTGGGGATCTCGATCACCCGGACATAATAAAAGGCGAGTTCGTCAGGATCGAAGTCCGGGTCACGCCAGGTGACGGACAACTCCGCTGCGCCGATTGAATTCAGATAGGACGCCTGGTGCACGTCCACCGTTGTACCCACCGGCCGGACCTTGCCCGACCTGGACAATTTGCGGCCGTCGGAGAGCGCCACGTCATGGACCTGCTCATGGAGCTCACCGGCCGCATCACGCCAACCTTTGATGATCTGAACCCGATCCAGATTGGCGCCAATGGGGTCCTTTGCAGCGCGGATCAGGAAACTCGGCGCCTCACCTTCGGGCCCGTCCATCAGATCGCCGCCCATCGGCACACCACGTGTGTAGCCGACGTCTGCGAGGTCCGGTCGAAAGGCATCATCCCCGACAAAGTCCCAGCCTCCGAAGAACCGCACCATCATTCGCGGACCGGTGGTGGCGTAGGTTTCCCGACGGGCCATGGCCGCAAACAATGCTTCCCGGGTGTTTTGGGTCGCCCAGACCGCTGCATAGCCCGACGCCCCAAAGTGCCAGCTGCGCTTGGCCCGCCAGGGGGAGGGTTCATAGAAGGCGAGCTTGCCCCAGAAGTTGTCTTCGTCTGCTGTGGCGAGGGAGGTATGCGCATCGGTACTGCCGATCATGCCGAATTTGAACGGATTAACCCCCATACTGACCTGGTAGGACAGGCCCCGCTTCAGGGCCGGTCTGGCGTACTCATACTGCTTCAGATCAGCCCACCCATCCGGCCTTTGCCCAAAGAAACCTGGCACATGCCAGGTTTCGAAGTCCGCGAACTCATCGGTGGGTGACAATACCGGATGGGCCTCACCATCCCCTTTGTACTGGGTGACTTCATACAGTGGCTCGAACCTGGCCCTGGTCCTGGCATAGTCGAGGGAAATCGGGTTGCCATCGAAGTCGTTGGGGCCGAACATCACGCCCGCACTGAGATTGCCGTTGTGAGGGATCGCCAGGACCTTGCCGCCGACGCGCTCTTCATAGTCCTTGAGATAGGCCCAGAGATCTTCGACATTCGGGCTTTCCCGGAACGAAAACGGCAACACCTGACAGGCCTCATCGGCGCCGCCCTCAAAGATCACGTTGCGGTGCAGATTGGGCGACCGTGGATGCTGGGTCGGGGGCGTCCATTCATAACCAATAAAGGCGGTAAACCGGCCGGGGTCATTGTGACGTTCGGCATTGGCACAGACTTCATGCCATATGGCACCGCGAATGCCCTCATCGCTGACATAATCATTGCCCCATGCGCCAGTATAGAACCGTCTGCCGCTATAGAGCAGTCCCTGGTCACGGGCATAGTCCGCATCGGTCTCTGCGGTAAGGACGTGCTTTGCCAGCACCGGGACTTCTGCCAGCAGTTTCGCCCAGCGACGACCAATTTCGGTTGCCATCACGTCCGGTGAGCGCTGGGCAACCCGTGGCAACACCCCAAGGTTGACTCCGTGATCCGCCACCACCAGAAAGTCCAGTGGTCTCTTGAGCTGCGCCTCCAGACCATTGTGGGCACGAACCGCTGCCCCTTTTGCAAACTGGTAGGCATCATCGGGCGATAACCGGTCGTTACCGAATCCCGAAGCATCCACAGACAGGTTGGTGTGCAGATGGGTATCACCAAAGTACACGTTATCGGGAAAGGCTCGTTCGCTTTCCCCGGGATAGACTTCGGCCGCTTCCGCGCTGGCGAGCAGCGCGGTCGTGATGCCTGCCAGGACGCAGTACCGCCGGGATATTGATTGCAGCTTTTTCAGAATATCGAGACCCTCCTTTTGGATCATACGGCAAGTGCTGTGGAGAAGTCCGGCACGCCTTCCCAGCGACCCGGATCAGTCGCACGCATCACCGCGATGGTCTTGATCACTTCCGGGTTTGCCAGGCCATGGGGCGCAGTACCAGTCAGAACACGAATGATATTTTCAGCCTGACGGATGGGACACTCCTCCAGGAAGGTGGGCGAGAAACCGGCCAGGTGTGGCGTGACGATTACATTGGGCAGGGACAGCAGCGGGTCCTGGGCATCAATCGGCTCGATCTCCGTCACATCCAGTGCGGCCGCCTCGATCTGGCTTCGTTGTAAGGCACTGGCGAGCGCCGCGCCGTCGACCACCGGGCCACGAGCAGTGTTGACCAGGATAGCCGTCGGCTTCATCAACGCCAGCGCATCGGCATCGATGATGTGCCGGGTTTCTTCCGTCAAAGACGTGTGGATCGTAATGTAGTCTGATGCGCCGAGCAGTTCGGCAAGTGGCACCAGCTTGACACCATAAAGGTCGGCAGTGGTCTGCTCTACATACGGGTCCGAGGCGATGATGCGGGCCGGACCAAAGCCGCGAATACGCATCGCAAACGCCCGCCCAATATTGCCGAACCCGATGATGCCGACCGTGTGCCCGGCGATGCGGCGTACTGTCTGCATATAGTTCACCGTAAGGCGGCCATCAGAGCCCCAGGCGCCCTCACGGGTGGTACGCACCGCGTCGGGCAAACGCCGGGTCAGCGAGAGCAACATCGCAACGGCATGGTCCGCGACCTCCGCGGTGTTCACGCCCGGAACATTACAGGCCAGGACCCCGAGTTCTGTCGCCGCCGTGAGGTCAATTGAATCGACTCCGACCCCCATTCGACTCACCACTTTAAGCTTTGGACAATGTTCCATCACCTTCCGGGAAGTCAGCGGCATGGTTCCCACCTGGGCACCGTCGGCGTCTTTGAGCAGTTCAATCATGTCCTGCTCGGAACGAATGCGCCCCTCCACGACCTCAAACCCTGCGGCCTCGAAAAGATCTGCCCGGTTGAAGGGGCTTGACTGCAACGCTACTTTCATCTGAATTCTCCTTGCTTTTCCTGATCCATCCCTTTCTATAAAGATGTCTTAAAGGATGTCTATAAGGGTGTCTATAGTGGTGTTACAGGGACCCACATGCGTTCCCCGGCCAAACGGCCCGGACACCATAAACCATGCTTGCGCCACTGTCCTGTGCTGGGGATGCCTCTATTGTTGAACAACTGGAATATATTAGTATCCTATTATTCCTTTTTCGGATCGCTCTCCCACTGTTAGTTTACGCGTCTTTCCAGCCGGAACTGGCGGAACTGCCGGAGCACGACAACCGCAGGATAGCAGAGCAAGAGACGCTCAACATAGAACCACCAAGATAGAACCACCAAGACAGAACCACCAAGACACCAAGTAAAGAACCACCAAGGAGAAATGGTCATGTCCTATAAAGAACAGATTGATGGTGCGGCCAACGTCGTCCGCCAGAAGCACGCGGACACCTGGAAGGGGATCAACCCTGAATACGTGGCCCGCATGCGGCTGCAGAACCGGTTCCGTACCGGGCTGGATATTGCGCGCTATACGGCGAATATCATGCGCAAGGACATGGCCGATTATGATGCCGACCCCGGCAACTACACGCAGTCACTGGGTTGCTGGCACGGATTCACTGCTCAGCAGCTGGCGATGTCCGTCAAGAAGCATCGCGGCACCATGGACAAGTCCTACATCTACCTGTCCGGCTGGATGGTCGCGGCCCTGCGTTCAGAATTCGGACCGCTCCCGGACCAGAGCATGCATGAAAAGACCACCGTGCCTGCCCTGATCGAGGAGATCTATACCTTCCTGAAACAGGCAGATGCCCGGGAGCTGCGCCATCTGTTTGTCGAGCTTGATGAGGCGCGTGAAAACGGCGGCGACGTGAAAGCCGTCATCGACAGAATTGACAACTTTCAGACCCATGTCGTGCCCATGATCGCGGACATCGATGCCGGATTCGGCAACGAGGAAGCCACCTATCTGCTGGCCAAGAAAATGATCGAGGCGGGCGCCTGTGCTATTCAGATCGAGAACCAGGTATCCGATGCCAAGCAGTGTGGTCACCAGGCCGGCAAGGTTACGGTGCCCCATGAGGACTTTCTGTCCAAAATCAACGCCATTCGCTATGCATTTCTGGAACTGGGCGTGGAAAACGGCATCATCGTGGCCCGTACCGATTCCCTTGGTGCGAACCTGACCCAGAAAGTCCCGGTGTCTAAAGAGCCAGGTGACCTCGCCAGCCAGTACAACGATTTCCTGCAGACCGAGGTGATCAATGACCTCTCCCAGCTCAAGGAAAACGACATGACGATCCACCAGAAAGGCAAGCTGGTCAAGCCTGTGCGGCTGGACAACGGCCTGTACGCATTCCGGGATGACACCGGCTTCAAGCGCGTTATACTGGACTGTGTGACAAGCCTGACCCATGGCGCCGACCTCATCTGGATCGAGACGGAACGGCCCAACGTCAAGCAGATCGCCGAGATGGTGGATGAGGTTCGCAAGCACGTACCCAACGCCAAGCTGGTGTACAACAACTCACCGTCCTTTAACTGGACGCTGGCGTTCCGTGAGCAGGTCTATGGAGAGTGGGCTGAGGCGGGCAAGGATGTGTCTGCCTATCCGGACCCTGCCAGGGTCGAAAAGGGCCTGATGGACTCCTGCTTTGATGGTACCGAGCTCGGAGCAGCGGCCGATGCGCTGGTGCAACAGTTCCAGCGGGACGCTTCACGAGATGCGGGCATCTTCCACCATCTGATCACGCTGCCGACATACCACGAGACCGCACTGGGTACAGACGTACTGTCCGAGGGCTACTTTGGTGATCTGGGCATGCTCGCGTACGTTCGCGACATCCAGCGTCAGGAAATCCGTCGCGGGCTTGCGTCAGTCAAGCACCAGGATATGGCGGGCTCCAACATCGGAGATGATCACAAGGAGTACTTTGCCGGCGATCATGCGCTACTCGCCGGTGGCAAGGACAACACCATGAACCAGTTCTGATTCCATCAGAACGCTTGATTCAAAAAGGGCAGCTCCGGCTGCCCTTTTTCGTTCCAGCGCAGCGCTACTGCGCGACCGCAGCCGCTCTGGCGGGCTCGCCCCCGCCGGTAATGTGTTGCATCAGAAAGTCGAACGCAAACCGGAACTCGGCTGCCGGCACCATCGGATGGAGCCCCGGATTGGCATGGATTCTCTTGTCTGACGAGGCCAGTGCGTCGAAAGCGGCGAGACAGGTGTCTCTCGGGAACAGTTCATCCTCAAGCTGCATCAGATACAACACCGGGCAGGTGATCTCTGCGGCATGGGCAGCGTGGGCCTGGGCATGGTTGGAGCGTTCATGAATACCGAACAGCCCCAGCGTCGCTGCGGTGACATTTTCAAGAGACCCCACCAGAGGAATACCAAAAATCGTCCCCATCGACAGCCCGAGGTAGGCAAACCGGCTGGCGTTGACTTCATCGAGTGCAAGGGTCGCGTCTATTGCCGCGTGCCAGTCCGTCACCATGTCTGACAGGCAGTCATCGCGGCGGTACTCCGGGCCGAAAGCGGTGCGCCCGCCTTCTCCTACCTGACGCAGGCCATGGACCGGCCCGTCGATCGACAGAACCGGGATGCCTGCCTCGGTGGCAAAGCGGTTTGCCAGTGAAGTGATGGGGGCCTGATAGCGATCGCCTGAGGCGCCATGGCCAAACAGCATCAGCGTATCGAGCATCGCATCCTTGTGAGGCAGCCATACAGCACCCGTGACATCCCGCTGCCCGTTTCTGACGATCCTGAATTCGCGTGTGGGCGACCCTTGCGTATCCTCGGCCTGATGCCATTCAATCATGCTCTTCTCCGATGTTTGGGAAACCGACCATCGTCACGAATTGGACGTCGGAATTTTGTTGAACGGAATACCCTTGTCCACTCTGACGTCCTGGGGCAATCCAAGGACCCGCTCGGCAATGATGTTGGCCATGATCTCGTCAGTCCCGCCGGCGATGCGTAATCCCGGTGAACTCATGTAGGTCGCCTGGAACAGCCCTGCCTTTTCCGAGAGCTCCGGGTCCCAGATCGCACCCCCGGATTCCAGCAAGTCCAGCGCGAAGGTCGCCATGTCCTGAAGCTTCGGTGCTCCGACCAGCTTGCCAATGGAGTTTTCAGGTCCCGGTGTTTCGCCGCGGGACAACGCTGACATGGAGCGGTAACCGGTATACTTGAGCCCGGCCTCCTGGACATACCAGTCCGCCAGACGGCGCCGCACACCACTGTCCTCAATCGCGGGGCGGTCTCCCAGATTCACCGCCTGGGCCAGTTCAAAAACGGAATCGAAATTCACGCCGCCACCACCACTGCCAATGGCGGCCCGCTCATTCATCAGTGTGGTGAGCGCCACCTGCCAGCCCTGACCAACCGCACCCAGACGCTGTGCATCGGGCACCCTGACGTCGGTGAAGTAGACCTCGTTGAAGTTGGCGGCCCCGGAAATCTGTTTGATGGGTTTGATCTCGATCCCCGGGGACTTCATGTCCAGGAAAAAGTAACTGAGGCCCTGGTGCTTGGGCGCCTCGGGGTCAGTGCGCAGCACGATGATCCCGAAGTCTGAAAAGTGGGCACCCGATGTCCAGATCTTCTGGCCGTTGATGACCCATTCGTCTCCGTCCCTGACGGCACGGGTACGCAGCGCCGCAAGATCAGACCCGCCCGCCGGTTCGCTGAACAGCTGACACCAGATTTCCTCACCGCTTGCCAGCCTGGGCAGGTAGCGCTTGTTCTGATCCTCGGTTGCCCAGGCCATCATGGTCGGGCCGCACATGCCATGCCCGATCGCAAAGACACTGTCGGGCGTGTTCACCCGCGCCTCTTCCTGACCCCAGATCACGTTCTCCATCGGTGTCGCGCCGCGGCCGCCGTGCTCCTTCGGCCACGTAATACAGGCCCAGCCGGCATCATACTTGCGCTTCTGCCAGAGCTTTGCCGCGCTGATGGCATCAAGGCCTGCCAGCTCTTCCTGGGTTGGCGCATTGGCCTGCAGCCATTGCCTTGCCTGTTCGCGAAAGGCCGCTTCTTCGGGGGTGTCCTTGAAATCCATACCTGTCTCCTTCTCTCATAACCTAAGCGCGCAAATTCAGCGCGTTTTAATATCGGGCATGACCGCCTGTGATCAGGCCGCGCGTGACGTTTCGATGGCCGCAATCAGCTTTTCCTGCCAGACTGCCTCGCTGCCGAGGTTGACTGCCAGCAGCCTGGACCGGCGATAAGGGATCTGACAGTCAAATTCCCAGGTAAAACCCATGCCTCCATGAGTCTGGATATTTTCCTTGGCCGCAAAGTGATATGCCTGGATGGCCGCGACCCTCGCTGCTGCCGCCGCGATGGGCAGGTCGGGGGCCCCGGTGGATAGTGCCCATGAACCGTAATAACAGTTCGATCTGGCGAGGGTATTCTTCACGTACATGTTGACCAGCTTGTGTTTGATGGCTTGATAGGAAGCGATCGGCCGGCCGAATGCGAACCGGCCCAGCGCGTACTCCTTGGCCATCTGCAACGCCGTCTCGGCCCCACCAACCTGTTCCCAGGCAAACAATACCGCGGCGCGGTTGTAGACCTGCTCAAGCAACGACCAACCCTCACCTTCCTGGCCAAGCAATTCTGCGCGGACGCCGCGCAATTCAATGGAAGCGTGGGATCTGGTCGGATCCAGAGTCGCAACCGGGCTCCTCGTTACACCGTCGTCATCAAGCGCGACGATCCAGGCCGATGGGCCCGCCCTGCCGTTAGCAATCACAATTGCGAAATCCGCGATGTCACCGTCTGTCACCGGGGTCTTGCGACCACTCAAGGCGCCATCAGCTACCGTTGCCTGAATTGACCCGGCCGTTGTGTGACCCCCACCCTCGGCCACTGCAAAACAGCCGATGGCTGTACCATTGGCGAGCTTCGGCAGCCAGGCTTCTTTTTGCTGTCTGCTACCCCAGCCCAGCAAGGCTTCCGTCGCGAGGTAGACCGATGACGAAAACGGCAGGGGCGCGAACACCCGGCCGAGTTCTTCGGCAATGACGGACAGCTCAAGATAGCCAAGACCCAGACCGTCGAATTCTTCCGGTATCGTGGTGGCGACCCATCCCATGTCAACAACACTTCGCCAGAGGTTCCGATCAAAAGGTTCGTCACCATCAAGAATAGTGCGCACCGCAGCGGTGGGGCAGTGATCCTTCAAGAAGCCCTGCGCCTGTTCCCGGAGCATGTTCTGTTCTTCAGAAAATTCAAAATTCATAGCCACCTCCTGCCGTGATGTCAATAAAACGTATCACGACGGACTCAGCAAGCCAACGAGAACGGTTGCTTCCGTTGATCGAAGGACACCACGCTGCTGTTATCCCGGAACACCACTGATCAGGGTCCTTTGCGCGAAACCTGAATTTGGAGTCGACCTGATAGCTGGCTCCTGTCCGGAAACTCTACACGGTAGTGGCCGGCACCTTTCAACCTATTGGTTTTCAGACCAGCAATATTGGAATGTCACCGCGACTGGGCCCATAACGGTGCTTTCAGGACAGGAACCAGCTACGTCGCAGTCGTCCTCGAAATCGCGAATTGAAGCGTATTCTCGATGATCTGCCACTGCACCCTGGACTCACGAATAATGTCACTTGACGAGAGCTTCCCTGGTGTATTCTGTTCCAGAACAATGAAGAGGCAACCCTGTTTTGATTTCAAGAGTGATGGCACTTCGGGATGCGAAGTGGTCGGCGCCGGTATGCCACTGTTAGCGGACTCGATCACCGTTCGCAGGCGGCAGCCTGCCAACCTGGCAGCGCAGGACGAACACCTTTTTTTGCATGACTACGTTCGTGAGATTCCCGCAGCACGGTGCCAACGTCTGGTGAATGTTTGCCTGGGCGCCTCGGGAACCCGGTGGAAAGGTGCTATTCCGAGTCAATCGGTGAATCGGCTGGCTGGTCAGCCGCTGTCTCACTACCGCTTTGCGCGAGCCATCGCCCGGGAATGTCTGCAACCTGTCAGTATGCTGGAAGACGGCATATGGGTTTGCGACGCCTGGGCGCTGGAATACTTCCACTGGCTGGCAGACATGCTGCCAAAGATCCTGCTGGCCGATGAGAGTCTACCGGTCATCCTGCCACCCGGGGCGCTGGACCGGGACTATGTCCGCACCTCACTCGCAATGCTTGGCCGAAGGCCGGTTACGATGCCAGCAGACCACCGTGCCAGCATCGGGCGGCTCGATGTCATCACAGCGGTTGCGCCCACCGGAAACTTCCGGCCGAAGCTGGTGCAAGAGGGGAAAGCTCATCTGGTGACCGAGTCTGGCGACGATGGCGGGGCCCGTCTGTACATCACCCGCTCCAGAGCGCCCCGACGCCGCATTCTGAACGAGCAGGATCTGGAATCAATGCTGCAGGACTTTGGATTCACCAGCGTCTGTCTTGAAGACTATTCGTGGAAGGCACAAATCGAGATGGTGAGCTGCGCATCAGTGCTGGTCGGTCTGCACGGGGCCGGGCTGGCCAACATGATGTTCATGGCCGGAGGCGGGCAGGTGCTGGAATTCCGGCGCCGGGGCGATGCCCACAACAATTGCTACTTTGCTCTGGCAAGCGCTGCTGACCTTGACTACTTCTACCTGCAATGTGACGGTACTTCTGCCAACACCTTCGACGCGGATTTTACTGTGGACATCAGCGGGGCACGTACCATCATCGCGAGCATGTTACAGAGCCATCCCCGGGCATAGCGTCGACGGTCCCGAAGACTCTGGTTCAGCGCCAGAGACGGTCATAGATCCGATATGTTCATCAGCCTGTCCGCAGGAACAGGCCAAGTGGTCACGCGAGTCCTGCTAAAAATGCAATTTACCTGAGCTTTTGTTGTGCTATACAGAGCTTTAGAGTTTTCAATGGAGCAAGAGAGGGCAATCAACATGGCCGAAATTGATGAGTTCAGAGCCGATACACGTGCATGGCTGGATGAGCATTGCCCCGCCAGCATGCGTAAACCGATGGCGCCAGACGAGGCCGTTAACGGTGGCAACAAGCTTCGCAGTACCAACCCTGACTCCTATCGCTGGCTTGACCTGATGGCGGAGAGAGGCTGGACAGTGCCGAACTGGCCAACGGAGTTTGGTGGGGCTGGGCTGGACAAGAATCACTACGTGGTGCTGCTTGAAGAAATGGCTCGTATCAATGCAAGGCCGCCGCTGACTGGTATGGGCGTCTCCATGATCGGTCCGACGCTTCTGGAATATGGGAACGATGACCAGAAGGCGCGGCACTTGCCGAAAATAGCGAGCGGCGAGATCCGCTGGTGTCAGGGCTATAGTGAACCCGGCTCGGGTTCAGATCTGGCGAGCCTCTCTACCCGGGCGGTCGACAATGGTGATCATTTTACGGTCAATGGCCAGAAGATCTGGACCTCCTTTGCGCAGTATGCGGACTGGATCTTCTGCCTGGTCAGAACCGATCCCGATGCGCCAAAGCACGAAGGGATCAGCTTTCTGCTGTTTTCCATGGATTCGCCCGGCGTGACAGTCAAGCCCATCCGACTGATCTCGGGCGCCTCCCCATTTTGTGAAACATTCTTTGATGATGTGCAGGTACCCAAGGCTGACCTGGTGCACCAGCAGAATCGAGGTTGGACGGTCGCCAAGCGGCTGCTTCAGCACGAGCGCTCCGGTATCCACATGCTGGCTGCGGCGGCGACGGCCAGGAATGCCCCAACCACCGGGCCCAGCCTGGTGGAGGCAGCAAGGCAGAATGTCGGGGTCACAAACGGACGCATTGGCAACCCTCAACTTCGTGACGCCATCGCCTCTCATCGGATGGACAGCCGGTCCCTTTCGTTAACCCAGCAGCGCACCATAGAGGAATCCGAAGGCGGAACACCGGGCGCGGCCACTTCCATCTTCAAGTACTTTGGGGCCGAAGTGCGCAAGGAACAGCTGGAGCTTCAGTTGAGGGCCCGGGGCACACAGGCATTCGGCTGGGGACAGGAAGGCTACGAGGAAGAAGAACTGGAGTTGACGCGAATCTGGCTTGGTTCAAAGGCCGGCTCTATCGCCGGCGGGTCGAACGAAGTGCAGCTCAACATCATCGCCAAGCGGGTACTCGGCCTGCCTGACTGAGTGGAAGTGGTTAAGCCTGGGGGGAGTCGCTCAGGCTGACTTCTCGTGACCACTAATTCGAGTCGACGGTCGGACCCTGCCCTTGCCCGGATTGATCATCCCCTCGTCGGAACTCATCCCGGGCGTTGAAGATCGCGATGGCGAGCAGCAAAAAGACGCTCCCAACGATCAGGCCGGAAGCCAACTGGCCGCGCTCATCGCGCACATTAAAGACCAGCATGGCGATCGCCACCTGGGCCACATAGAGTGACGCCCAGGGATGCATCCACGGCTTCATTTTGAGAAAACCATAGAATCCTGCGCCATAGATGGCCCAGTGCAGCGGTTCGGTCGCCTTGGCAAGCCAGCCATGCAACACAAAACCAAACCACACCTCCTGATCCTCCGCCACGGGCTTCCAGAACAGGTCAAACGGCATGTAGATAAACGTCATGTAGGCGCAGAAGATCATGAGACCCGTCATCCACCAGGGCCTTCCGACGAAAAACTGTTTTATATCCATTGGTGTTTCCAGACAGTTTGATGACGTGGCAACTTTGGCGACGTGGCTATGGTGGCCCCGCAGAGGCTCTCCGGATAAGCTTGTTTGAGCTTGTCATGCGTCGTCAAGACATTGATCTTAACAGCCCTGAGCGTGACCGTCTCAGCACGTCGCAGTCGTGCAAGCAAGTGCTCACTCTCGGCTCCTCCTATCAGTGAACTTTTGTATGAAAGCCCTGAGCGTGACCGTCTCAGACACGCCTCAGTCGTGTAAGCAAGTGCTCACTCTCGGCTCCTCGTATCAGTGAACTTCCATGAAAACCCTGAGGCATGACCGTCTCAGTGGCGCCGTAGGCGTGCTGGCAAGTCTCCCGGACCGTACGCCATAGAACAGTACTTACCTGAAAGCCGTGAGCGGGCTATGCCAGGCTGGCCGTAATCGTGCTGGAGGGTTTGCCCGACTGCAAAGGTGCAGGAGGAGAGCGTCCATGATAGTTGACCCGGTTCACTTGCGGCGCCCCAATGGTTACGATGGGTGCTCCACGTGAGGGCCCGACATGAGTGAAGACTTCCACAATCCACGAGTCAATCCGGATGGCAGCTACAACACGCTCTTGATTGAGCATGAGGATGGCATCGACCGGGTGACCCTGAATCGCCCCGAATCACTCAATTCGATGAGCCGCGAAATGATGCTTGAACTGCAGCACTATTTCGGGGCCCTGTATACAAACTACAAGGTCAGAGTGGTGCTGTTAACGGGAGCAGGTAGGGGTTTCTGTGCTGGTCTTGATCTGAAGGAAGCCCGATCCGGTGAACCCGGGGGCCCGGTAGCGGGGATGCGCAGCCAGCGAAGAGTCAGCGAGATCATGATGCGAATGCGACGTGCGCCACAACCGATCATTTCACTGATCAATGGCCCCGCGAGCGGCGGTGGCTTCGGGCTGGCGCTGGCGTCCGACCTGCGGATTGCGCAGCGGGGCGCCAGAATGAACGCGGCCTTCATCCGCATCGGCCTCACCGCCTGTGATGTCGGCGTCAGCTACTTCCTGCCTCGACTGGTTGGCGCCTCGCTTGCTTCGGAGTTGCTGCTGACCGGCAATTTCATTGATGCAGACAGGGCGCTGGCGGTTGGCCTGGTCTCGCGGGTGGCCGACAGCGGGCAGGAATTGAAGGCCATCGGCGATGAACTCGCTGGTGACATCATTCGAAACTCACCCATTGGCGTGCGGCTCACCAAGGAGTGTCTCAACATGAGCATTGACGCCAACTCTCTCGAATCCGTCGTCGCAATGGAAGACCGGCAGCAGATTCTTGTGGGCCAGACCGGGGACATGGGGGAAGGCGTGGCGGCATTTATGGAGAAACGCCCACCGCAGTATCGGGATGACTAGTGTCAGCAGCGAAAGAAACCGCCGGGGCCCGAAAGGGCCCCGGCCTGCGGGTCTCAGGCGTCGATAAAACTCCGGAGTTGCTCAGACCGCGCCGGATGCCGCAGCTTGCGCAACGCCTTGGCCTCAATCTGACGAATCCGTTCCCGGGTTACCGAGAACTGCCTGCCAACCTCTTCCAGGGTATGGTCCGTATTCATGTCGATACCAAAACGCATCCGCAGCACCTTCGCCTCACGATCAGTGAGCGCGGTCAGCACATTGGTTGTGGTCTCTTTCAGGCCCTCGTCCGTGGCGTGATCCATGGGTGACTCCACCGACGTATCACTGACCAGATTCCACATGGTGGAATCGTCGTCATCACCCACCGGCGTTTCCAGTGAGATCGGCTGCTTGGCAACGTCCATCGCCTTCAGCACTTTGTCTTCCGGCAAGTCCATCTTCTTGCTGAGTTCCTCAATGGTCGGTGCCCGGCCCAGTTCCTGATTCAGCTGGCGGGACAACCGGTTCAGCTTGTTGACGGTTTCCATCATGTGGACGGGTACCCGGATCGTACGCGCCAGATCAGAGATCGATCGCGTAATAGCCTGACGAATCCACCACGTCGCGTAGGTAGAAAACTTGAACCCTCGACGATATTCGAACTTGTCGACCGCCTTCATCAGACCAATGTTGCCCTCCTGGATCAGATCCAGGAAATGCAGGCCACGATTGGTGTACTTCTTGGCGATGGAAATCACCAGGCGGAGGTTCGCCTCAATCATGTCCTTCTTGGCGGCACGCGTCTTTCCAAGCGCCACAAACAAGCGACGATTGATGTCTTTGATCTCGTCAATATCAACACCGGTTCGATCGGCGATACGCTTGATCGTCTTGTGACCGTGCCGGATGGAGACGCGATACTGGCGAAGCACATTGCCGTACTCAGGGTCAGTCTCGAGCAGGCCGTCCACCCAACCCACATTGGTCTCGTTCTTGAGAAACTCGTCCAGGAAAAACTCTTTGGGCATGCCGGACTTGCTGACACACAATTCGCGAATCAGCTTCTCCTGGTCCCGGATGTGCTGCATATCATTACGCACTAGTTCAAGAATCGGGTCCATCTGGGCAGGTACCAGCTTGAAAAGGCCAAATGCATGGCCCAGCGTGTCCAGTGCCTTCTTCGTGCTCTTGTGGAGCCGTCCCTTGCTCGAAATCAGGGCCTGCGCTTCGTCGTAGGCTATCTGCAGGTTCGCAAATCGCTGGTGGGCCAGTGCGAGATCCGGACCTTTGGCCGTGTCGTCGTCTTCATCGGCTTCATAATTGCCGCTCGATTTGGCTTCCGCCAGTTCGGACATGTCCGGAATTTCGTCTTCGGGGTCGAGAAAACCACTCATGATGGACGTCACTTCGCCCTCTTCGGCAACCACGCGGTCGTACTCAGACAGGACTCTCTCTACCGTTCCCGGATACCGTGCAAGAATGGCCATCGTCTCGCGGATGCCTTCCTCAATCCGCTTTGCGATCTCGATCTCACCCTCACGGGTGAGCAGCGGGACGGTGCCCATCTCACGCATGTACATGCGCACGGGGTCCATCGTCTTGCCTGCAGCGTCCATCGAAATGGAAGATTCGACATTGATCTGGTCGTCGTTACCATCCTTCAGTTCATCGGTGTTCTCTGGTGCGACCTCGTAGATGGAGATCCCCATTTCCTCAAACATCTGAACGATGTTCTCAAACTCGTCAGATTCCTGAATACCCGCAGACAACGATTCCGTCAATTGATCATAGGTCAGATAGCCCTGATCCTTGCCCTTCTGGATCAGCGCCTTCAGCTTGGTCGCGTCTGATTCATCGCCGTCGTCATCGTCGCCGTCGTCATCCAGCAGGGAGGAATCACGGCTGGACAACGCATCAAGCGCCTCCAGGTCCTCAGGAGTGCCATCCAGAGACTCATCTTCAAGAATTGAATCAAAATCTCCTTCACTAGCATGGTTCGTCATAGGGCTTGGGCTCCGTGTATATGGCTTTGGGGTTCATACAGATCGTAATGGGGTTCTGGAACGCGCGCCTCCTTGTCCAAAGTGTATTTGACGCCAACTGTATATGATGGCAAATATCGAGAATCAAAGAGTAAAGCGCGCCTTTTCATTGACATTTTGCTGACAACCGATTGTGTACAGGTTGTGTACATTTGCAGAATTCGTGCCTATAATAGCTTTTGCTATTGGTCTATCTGCATCAGGTAGGCGCACGTATGCTATTATCAATTCCACCTCGAGTATTGTCCATAACTATTTCTTAGAAAAAGAAAAATCTGTTCCCATTGGTCGGGAAAAATCCTCCATTCATCCTTTGACCGGGTTCCGGGTCGACTATATGACGCTGGCGAAGCGAATCTGGATCAATTCGGATCAACGACCGTGACAAACCCGCTCATGTTGCCCCGATCCATCGCCGCGTTCGGACTTTTCTCAGTTTGCCCGGACCACCGGCAATCGTGTCACCAACATCCCTGGCATCAGTCCATCGCATCCCCGTCATGATGGAAGTCCGCAGGCGGCGGCCTGCACCAGCCTCATTGCTTGCTTGAATGGCTTCAATTACATTGACAAAAGCAAGTAATGTGCCGGTATCTCTGGATTTCTAAGGAAAAAAAATCAATTTGGGGCCACGGAGAGATTTCCCGACGCAATTCAAAATCTTAGCCTGGTTTTCTTGATGTCAAGGAAAGAAGACCACAGGAATCTCCACTTTTGGTGCCTTCTCATCATTCAGCTGACCGAGTATATTATGAACCTCGCTAGCCCAAGCTGTATGTATATACAGTATTCTCCTCGGCAGGAAGAATGCGCGTACAGCTTGGCTAGCCGAGACCAATCAGCCCCAAACGGACTTTCATGGAAGTTCACTGGTACAAGGTGCCAGCGTGAACACTTCCCTGCACGATTACGGTGTGGCCGACCCGGGCACGCTGAGGGCTCCTATAGATCGCCTTTACACGTTCGGACTCGCTCGGATAGACAGTCTCTGGCAGACAGAGACTAGCCTTGTCGCACCTGCAGACACGGGCATTTGCAGAATAAGCGAAGGTCTTGCGAACACCTGTCCTGATTACCCGTTTGTCCCACTGTTGACCTGCCGGCTATCCCACAAAAGCTGGGCCACAGTCAGGTGACTTACCCTGACACACTTCTGTCAGTCTTTATGACCTGACACTCTTGCATTGCTACTGATCCGATCCGGCCAGTACTGACGATGGCAATGGGCCGGGCCCTGGCGTCAGGTGGGCCGCTGATTACCCATGATAATCGTGCCACTCGCGGCAAACATGCCCCCCACGCCATGGCAGACACTGATATTGACGTCAGGGACCTGCGCCGAAGCGGTGCCCCGAACCTGTCGTACGCTCTCTTGCAGGGCATACATGCCATACATCCCCGAGTGCATGTAACTCAGACCGCCGCCATTGGTGTTCATGGGCAGGCTTCCACCAGGGGCAGTGTTACCCTCCTCGATAAAAGGACCAGCCTCGCCCCGCTTGCAGAATCCCAGATCCTCAAGCCCGTAGAACGGCAGATGTGCAAACGCGTCGTAGACCATCAGATGATCCACCTCTCCATGGCCTATTCCGGCTTCATCAAAGGCCTTCCTGCCGGAGACCCTGAACGCCCTGGAAGAGGTCAAATCCTCCATCTGTGAGATCATCGGCGTCTCGACGCTCTCGCCGGTTCCAAGAATGTAGACCGGTGGCGTCGGGAAATCCGTTGCTCGCTCGGCAGCAGTCAGGATCAGCGCGCCACCGCCATCGGTCACGAGGCAACACTCGAGCTTGGTGAACGGATAGGCGATCATCCGTGCGGTCATCACATCTTCTATCGTCAAAGGGTCACGATAGGACGCCCTAGGGTTGTCCGCCGCCCACCGCCGCTGAACCACAGCGACCGATGCAAGTTGCTCCAACGTGGTGCCGGTTTCCTTCATGTATCGAAGAAACGGGATCGTGAACGCCGTAGTGGGGCCCATACCGCCATAGAGGCCCTCAAACTGGGCTGAGAGCGAACCGCCGCCACCACGGCCACCGAAGCCTCCACGACCAACGCCAGATCGACCACTTTCACCATGGGTGATCAACACTGTCTTGCACAGCCCCTCATTGATCGCCGCGGCAGCATGCCTGACATGCAACATGAATGAGCAACCACCCACGCTGGTGCCGTCCGCCCAGGTCGGCACGATGCCAAGATAGTGGGCCATGCCCGTCGGCGACTCCCCTGCACAAGCGATTCCATCGATGTCTGACGGTTTCAGGCCTGCGTCCGCCAGGGCATTCAGTGCCGCATCGGCATGAAGCTGAATCTGGCTCATGCCCGGAACCTTGCCGAGTTCAGTCGTCTCGCTAGCGCCGACGATAGCCACTGAGCCCGGCTTCATGATGCACCTCCCACCGGTTGGAAGTACGGGATCGAGATCTTGTCACTCAGGGGTTCAAAAACCACTTCAAGTGCCATGTCCAGGGGCAGCGCCTCGGGTACCTGTTCGACGTTGATGATGTTGGTCATCATCCGCGGGCCTTCCTCCAGTTCCACCACAGCGATGGAATAGGGCCCGTCAAACGCCGGGTGAGGGCGATGATTGATGACATAGCTCAATAGCGTTGCCTTGCCAGTCGCCGCGAATACGGTAACGCTTCTGCATGCACAGGCAGGACAGAACGGTCTTGGCGGAAAGTACACTTCTGAACACTCATCGCACCGCTGCAGACGGAGTTCACCCTTGAGCGCCCCCTGCCAGAAGTGTTCAGTTTCTGGTGTCGGCGTTGGCGCCGGTAGACGAGACTTGTCAATCATTGGAGCCCCTTATCTTGATGTTGTCATGTTCTTGATGATGTCAACGGGTTGCCACGGCACCCGGCAAAAGCTCCGCCCAGCGATAATCAGGGTCGCCCAGCACCAGGAAATGAGGGTTCAGCAAACTCTGTTTGGTGTTGTAGCGTAGCGGCCGCAACGCGGTATCCAGCACGGCCCCCCCAGCAGCTTCTACTACCGCTTGCGCGGCCGCGGTATCCCACTCGGAAGTCGGAGCCAGCCGGGGATAGAAGTCCGCCCTGCCCTCTGCCACCAGGCAGAGTTTAAGCGAGCTGCCCATGTTGGTCATTTCGAATGACCCGAAGTGTGGCTCCAGCGCCGTCATGAAATCCGCCAGCGCCTCGCCCCCATGGCGCCTGCTCGCGACAATGGTCAATGGCCTGGATTCGTCAACTGGCCGGGCCCGGATGGCCCTGCTGTGCCCGTCCGCTATCAGAAACGCGGATGGCACGGCCAGATTGGAGCCACTATAGAGCATATCCTTGACGGGCACGAAGACCACACCCAGAACCGGACGCCCATCTTCAATCAGCGCGATGTTGACGGTGAACTCACCGTTGCGGGAGATGAACTCCTTGGTACCATCGAGGGGGTCCACCAGGAAGTAACGTGACCATTTGCCGCGGATGTCAAAAGAGATGTCGTCGGACTCCTCGGACAGCACGGGAATCTCCGGGGCAAGTTCAGCCAGCCTGGCGACAATGATGCGATGGGCTGCCATATCGGCTCGCGTCAGGGGTGAATCATCCGATTTGGTTTCGACGCCGAAGTCGTCCGCCGAATAAACCTCAAGGATGGCTTGTCCGGCCGCGCGGGCGATGTCCATCATTCCGGTCAGGAGATCGGTCATAGGGAGTCTACTCAAGAAAAAACGCATTAAACACTGACGAACCGCCGGTCACAACTCGATTACCCCTCGGCGCACCGGTCTCAGACACGCCATGGTCGTGCAAGAAGTGCTCATGCTGGCACCTCGTATCAGTGAACTTCCATGACAGCCCTGAGCGTTCCCGTCTCAGGCACACCCTGATCGTGCAGGAAAGTGCTCACGCTGGCACCTCGTGTCAGTGAGACTCCATCGAAAGCGAAGGCCTTTCATCGCTGGTCAGCGGCATCCTTTCTGCCGAAGAGCCACCCGGCAGCAGGCCGCCGCGAAATTGTGCTGGATTAGGGTTAATATCACCCACCAGGCTGTTCAAACTGAAGACCGAATCAATGCTGCCCGATCTCTCCAATATCTCGACGGTTCTGCTGGATATGGACGGCACGCTGCTGGATCTGCATTTTGACGATTTTTTCTGGAACCAGTATCTGCACCGACGCTACGCCCAGATCCATGGGGTGCCGACGAGCGATGCTGCCACATTCATCAGCAGGCGACTTGATGCGGCTGTTGGCAGTCTGAACTGGTACTGTACAGACTACTGGTCCAGTGAATTCAACCTGGACATCCTCAAACTGAAGCGCGAGCTTGTCCACCTGATCCGCTATCGAACCGGCACGCGTGCATTTCTGGATTGTCTGGCCGAGACGCAGCTGCAGGTGATCCTGGTCACCAACGCGCATCCGGATGTCCTGGCGCTCAAGCACGACGAAACCGGTCTGCTGGGGCACATTCCAAACCGGGTGACCAGCCACGACTACGGCGCGCCGAAAGAGTCCCCGGAGTTCTGGAAACAGCTTCGGGCTGCCCATGAGTTCGACCCTGCCGAGGCCCTGCTGATTGATGACAGTATCCCTGTACTAACGGCTGCAAGATGCTATGGCATCGGCATCACTCTGGGCATCAGCCAGCCGAACTCGTCCGGACCTTCTGGCAGCGCAGACGGCTTTTTTCAGGTCGATGATCTCTCTACATTAAACCCCCTGCTGGCCGGGCACATCACAAGCCAGGGCCCTGGGACTAGACCCTGGCACCAGGACCAGCCCGGGGCCCTTGACCCTGGCCTTCATGAAGGGGCGACTGATCGTGGCTGATGGGCAGACACCCGCGATCACCAGGTCCGGTGTTCGTCTGGACAAATGGCTCTGGGCCGCACGCTTTTTCAAGACCCGGGGCAAAGCCAAAGAAGCCATAGAGGGCGGCAAGGTCCATATAAACGGGGCGCGCTGCAAGCCGAGCCGGGACGTTTCCGTGGACGACCAGCTGAGTATCCGTCAGGGCTGGGACGAAAAGCTGGTGGTCGTCAAACAGACCTCGGATCAGCGCCGGGGCGCGCCAGAGGCGGCGGCACTCTATGAAGAGACCCCGGAGAGTATTGAAAAACGGATGCTGATCGCAGAGCAAAGGCGGTCGGCTGCCTCTATCATCAGGAGCGATAACAGACCCGACAAGCGCACACGCCGGCTGATACATCAGTTTCGTGACAAGAACCTGAGATAGCCCGGTATGATTGATGCTCTCAAGAGGCTTGCCGCCAGCAACCCCGATGCGCTCACCGTACGACGAGGCATCGAGCGCGAAACCCTGCGGGTGGACCCTGATGGCAAACTGGCACTGACGCCCCACCCGGCCTTTCTGGGTTCCAAACTCTGTCATCCGCTGATTACCACCGACTTTTCCGAGTCGCAGCTGGAACTGATCACTTCCGTCGCCACGACCGCAGAGCAAGCCCTCAAACAGCTCGAAGACATCCATCGCTTCATCTATTCGAACCTTGAGGGTGAGCTTCTCTGGCCAGCCAGCATGCCGTCGGAATTGCCGGCCAATGATGACATCCCCCTCGCCAGATTCGGACAGTCCAATCAGGCTAGATTCAAAACCACCTATCGAAGCGGGCTGGGCCACCGCTATGGCCGCACCATGCAGACCATCTGCGCGGTCCATTACAACTTTTCGCTGCCCGATTCCTTCTGGACGGAATCCGCCGGAACGCCTGGCAAGAGGCAACTCGTCGCCCTCAAGAATGAACGCTACTTTGACCTGATGAGAAACTTCCGTCGCTGGTCATGGCTTCCCATCTATCTCTTTGGTGCGTCACCCGCCGTGTCCGACTCGTTCGTGCGCGGACGCTCGCACGGTCTACAGTCGCTGGGGCAGGATACCTGGTACCTTCCGGGTGCTACATCACTGCGCAGCGGTGGCCTCGGCTACCAAAGCGATATTCAGGCGGGCCTCATCGACATCTGCTATAACAGCCTTGGAAACTACATCCGGTCGATTGCCACGGCCATCTGCACCGAACACGAGGATTACCGTCGGCTATCCGAATCGACGGCCGGCATCATTCAGCTCAACCACAACATTCTTCAGCTTGAAGCCGAGTTCTATTCAACGGTCCGGGCCAAGCGGGTTGCCAGGGGCGGGTCGGTGCTGGGCGCACTCGCGAGTCAGGGAGTTGAGTACATTGAGGTCAGGCTGCTTGACCTTGACCCCTTCACGCCACTTGGGATCGCAGGCGAGACCATCGATTTTCTGGATGTGTTTCTACTGTACTGCCTGATGGCAGACAGCCCGGTCCACGATGATGCGCTCTGCAGGTCTGTCGGCAGAAACATGGACATCGTCGTACAGAGGGGCCGTGCGAATCCCGCTCTCGACAATCTGGGCGACGCGGTGACGCTTTCCGACTGGGGGCTGAGCCTGATCAGCGAACTCGAGCCTATCGCTCACATTTTGGATGGAATTGACGGTTCGAACCGCTATTCCGAGTCGATCGCGGTGCAGGCTGCCTCGTTACGAGACCCGGACCGTACCCCCAGCGCCAGGTTACTCGAAGGCATTGATGGCGGGTCCTTCCATCAGTTCGCACTGGAACGTGCCCGTCTGCACCGGGAGGCAATACTCGCGCAACCCATCGACTCCCGGACCGACAAGCAGTTCCGCAGGATGTCGGAGGCCTCCATGGCCGAACTGGCGCGACTCGAGCATGAAACGCAGACCACGTTTGAGACCTACATTGAGGCCCGACAACAGGAATACGTCAATCTGCTCCGGGATCAACAGTGAATCATCTTGCCCATTTCAAGCTGTCGGACGGTGATGAATCACTGCTGGTGGGTAATTTCCTGGCCGACTTTACCAAGGGAAGGCTGAGCGGTCGCTATGCCGAGTCGATCGAGACCGGGATCAGACTTCACCGGGCAGTGGATGCCTACACCGACAGTCATCCGCTGGTTCTGGCGAGCCATAGACGTTTCGAGCCACGATACCGCCGCTTCGGTGGC
The DNA here is from genome assembly GCA_027624035.1 of Pseudomonadota bacterium. Lineage (GTDB taxonomy): Bacteria > Pseudomonadota > Gammaproteobacteria > Pseudomonadales > Azotimanducaceae > UBA7455. The sequence continues at coordinate 28,156 of JAQBUI010000044.1, forward strand.
ATCATCACCGACATCGTCTTTGACCACTTCCTGGCGAGGCAGTGGCCTCAATACGATTCACGCCCACTGGGCTGCTTCTGCGAAGAGGTCCTGAGTTCGGTCCTGCAGCACGAAGACCTTCTGCCTGCGGCCGGAAGAAGCCGAGCACACCACCTTCATGACAACCAGGCGATGTCAAAGTACGTCGAACCGGAATTTATCCAGCGATCCTTTGTCTATCTTTCATCGCGCCTGCGATTCGACAACCCGCTGGACCAGGCATGGGACCAGTTCGAGCACAACGAGGCAGCTCTCACCGAGGACTTCCGAAACTTTTTTCCGCAGCTCCAGTCATTCGTAGCGCACTGGATCAATGATAATGCCAGGGAGACCCGATCATGACCCTTCCATCCTCACGCTGGATTTTCTGGCTGATCGCTGTTGGCAGTGCCGGAGTGATGGCCGGCGCACTCTTTATGCAGTATCAGATGGCACTGGAGCCGTGCCCGCTCTGTATTCTGCAAAGAGTCATGGTCATCGCCGCAGGGGCCATCGCGCTGGTTGCAGCCATTCATCATCCGGGCGAGACGGGTATACGGGTGTACGGCACCCTGGTGGTACTGATGTCGATCATCGGCGGGGCAATCTCGACCCGGCAGCTATGGCTGCAAAGTCTGCCGCCGGATGAGGTACCTGCATGCGGACCGGGGCTGGACTACCTCCTTGATGTGTTTCCCCTGACAGAGGTTCTTGCAAAAGTATTGTCCGGAGACGGCTCCTGCGCCGAGGTGCTCTGGACGCTGTTTGGCATCAGCATTCCCGGATGGGCGCTGCTCGGATTCATTGGCCTCGCCGCGCTCGGCCTGTTGCAAATGCTGCGGCCCGAAGTCTGACCTCAGCGTTTGACCCCCGTAGTGGCATCCAGGTCTGCCTTGCGAGCGTCAATGGTCTCCTGCAGATTGGTCACCGTGTTCATCAGTTCCGCCGCCTGACTCGATGAAACGGTCGCAACTCCGGGAATGGAAGACGGCGCCGAGGGCTTCACCGCGCTTTGTTTCGGCGGCGGCTTAAAGGCCTCCATCGTATTGATGTGACCGTCCAGCGCGACTTCTTCGGCACCCCGGGCATCCGCCGGGTTGTTGGAAAACTGCCAGACGCCGTTTTCATCCTGCCATTTGTAGACCCGGGTTGGTTCCGCTGGGGCAGGATCAGGCGCCAGGGCATCCGGCAACAGGTCAGCCGGTGAAGTGATGTCCGGCTTCAGGTCGTCAAGGGTCATCAGTGGCTGCCCGTCTGGCCCCTTGATAAAAAAGGGGCCAGCACAGGCCAGAATGACGATCACTACCATGAGTTTCAGCAACACTGGGTACGTCCTCCTGCCAGCCGTTGGGTCCCGGGTCTGTCCCGGCCGCTAGTTTCTGGCCTGCTTGTTGGGGTCGGCCTTGCCTTCGACGACTGATCGACCCAATGCCGGAAACGTAGGAATCTCATCATCTTCCAGGGGGCGCATGTACTGCTTGCGGGCCATGGCGGCCTCGATGTAGGGCGCAAGTTCACGTGCCTTTTTGGCCTCCCGCGCTGCCTCCCGGGCTTTGAACTCCGGCATCACCTCTGCACCAAACAATTCCAGTGATTCACAGATGTGCTCATGCTTGTTCATTCCGGCCTGTTGAATGAAGGTCACCTGATCGACACCGACATCCTCAAATTTCTTCAGATGCACTCTCATGTCTGCCGGTGTGCCAATGCCCCCCTGTTCGGCTCTTAGCGCCTGGGTCATATCGATCGGGTTGTCCTTGAGCCGCTTTTCGCGCATGGCCCGAAACTCTTCAAACAAGTTGGTCCGGCCAGGTTTGTGCTCGCCAAAGCCATACAGCGACCCGAGCGCAAAACCAAAAAATTCGAAGCCCTCAAGGCCACGCCTGATGGCCTCTTCGCGCTCCTGATGCAAGGAAAAGCTGGTAACCATACAGATGTTTGCGTTGACGGCGTGGCCGATGGGAACGCACTCGTCACTCTTGATGATATTGTAATACTCGTCTACCCAGTGGCGTGCCTCGGCCGGGTCGACAAAGGCGAACGTCAGTGCACCGATACCGAGCCGGGCTGCCATCTTGATGGTCTCCCGATTGGAACAGGCCACCCAGAGCGGCGGGTGAGGGCGCTGTACGGGTTTAGGGACGATGTTTCTACAGGGCATTTCAAAGTACTTACCCTTGAAGCCCGGATACGGGTCCATGGCCAGCATGTTCGCAATCTGCTCGGTCGCTTCGAGATACTGTTCTCTCTTGCTGGCAACCGGAATATCGAACGCACCGAGTTCAAGGATCGCGGACGATTCACCGGTACCAAACTCAACCCGACCGTTCGAAACGAGATCCAGGGTGGCAATGCACTCTGCGGTTCTCGCCGGATGATTGTAGTTGGTAATGACCTGCCGAATGCCATGCCCCAGACGAATGTTTTTCGTGCGCTGGGACGCGGCGGCCAGGAAGATCTCGGGTGAGGATGAGTGGGAATATTCTTCGAGAAAGTGGTGCTCTACCTCCCAGGCGTAGTCAATGCCAATGCGATCGGCGAGTTCCACCTGATCGAGTGCGTCCTGAAACAGCTTCTGCTCGACGCCATTATCCCAGGGCCGCGGCAACTGGTGTTCATAGAAAATGCCAAACTTCATGATGTTCTCCTTTCCCGATTGAATTGCTGATTAATGCCTGTTCAAAGTGCTGATTAGAGGCCGGGTCTCATTCCTGTCCCTGACTTGATACAAGGCTCGATCTCGTACGTCAATGACAATTTGCCGGGAGGCGGGGATAATGCCCGCTGTTTTACTGGATAGTCACCGAGGAAAAGACTGATGAGACGGTTTCCGGCAACGCGAATGCGCAGGATGCGACGGGACGATTTTTCACGGCGCCTGATGCAGGAATCGGTGCTGACCCCCGCCGACCTGATCTACCCGGTCTTCATCATTGAGGGGCAGGATTCCGCCGAAGCCGTCCCCAGCATGCCGGGAGTGCAGCGCCTGACGATCGACCGCCTGTTGGTACAGTGTGAGCACATTGTCTCACTGTCAATCCCCATGATCGCCCTGTTTCCAGTGGTTCCCGCAGCGAAAAAGTCCCTGCAGGGCGAGGAGTCGTTCAATCCGGACGGGCTTGTACAAAGAGCCATCGCCGCGATCAAGGACCGCTATCCTGATCTCGGGGTCATGGCGGACGTCGCGCTTGACCCCTTTACCGTCCATGGTCAGGACGGCATCGTGGATGATACCGGCTATGTACAGAACGACCTGACCCTCGATACCCTGCGGCGGCAGGCACGGTCACAGGCGGCTGCCGGCGTCGATGTCATTGCCCCGTCTGACATGATGGACGGCAGAATCGGCGTCATCAGAGATGCGCTCGAATCCGAGGGCCACGTCAACACCAGGATCCTGGCCTATTCCGCGAAATATGCTTCGTCCTACTATGGCCCGTTCCGGGATGCGGTCGGGTCGGCGTCAAACCTCGGCAAGGGCGACAAACGAACCTATCAGATGGACTTCGCAAACAGCGACGAGGCCCTTCAGGAGGTCGAACTGGACCTGGCCGAGGGCGCAGACATGGTCATGATCAAGCCCGGCATGCCCTACCTGGACGTCGTTCGCAGGGTCAAAGACACCTTTGGTGTACCGACCATGGTCTACCAGGTCAGCGGCGAGTATGCGATGCACATGGCAGCGATTGAAAACGGGTGGCTGGACGAAAAGGTCATCTACGAATCATTGGCCGTCATGAAACGGGCCGGTGCTGACGCCATCTTGACCTACTTTGCCATGCGCGCGGCAGCAATGCTGCAATCATGACTCACCTCGGCAGGGGTTCTCGCCAGCGCGGCCGACGAATCGGGACGCACGGCATCGAGGACAGGCTTGAGGACAGTATTTGGAACGACCTTGAAGCACGTCACCTGAACACCCCTCCTGGACACCCATTGCAGATACCCTTTGCAGACAGCCTTTGAGGGCACCGTTTGAGTCAGTAACAGCGTTCGCCCTCGCAGGTGGCTCGCCGCTGGGCTAGAATGGGGTCGACAACGGCACCAGTCACAACATTAACGACAACAAATACTTTAACTACAACTACTTTTTGGAGAAGCGATACGATGTCGGACAACATCAGTCATGTATCAGATGACACGTTTGAAGCGGAGGTCCTGAACTCGGATATTCCTGTGCTGGTTGATTACTGGGCAGAATGGTGCGGACCATGCAAGGTGATCGCCCCCGTTCTGGAAGAGATTGCAACGGAATACGACGGCAAGATGAAGATCTGCAAGCTCGATATTGACGCCAATGAAGATACCCCGCCCAAGTATGGTATTCGAGGCATTCCCACCCTGATGTTGTTCAAGAATGGCTCTGTAGAAGCCACCAAGGTGGGAGCACTATCCAAGTCGCAACTCACTGCATTTCTCGACAGCAACATCTGATCCTGTGTACCCGGCGGGGCCCTGGCCCCGCCGCCCTTTCAAAAGGGACCCTTTAAAAAAGAGTTGACATCACCAGAAAAAAGCAGCAATTTACCAACGTCAACAGCCGCTGATGTTTCGAGTTTCCCTCCATTTACGACTCCGGAGATGGATTCAAAGGCTCTGAATCATCCTGCCAGTTTCCCAATTCTAAACTGAACTCTTTTAACTCAAACATCCCTGCGCGACCGCGCCACCTCCTTTTCAAACAACCACAGACCGATATGAATCTGACTGACCTTAAGACCAAGCCTATACCCGAATTGCTCGAAATCGCCCACGAAATGGGCATGGACAACCTGGGCCGATCCCGAAAACAGGAGATCATCGCCAACGTATTACGCAAGCACGCCAAGAGCGGCGAAGCGATCTACGGAGACGGCACACTGGAGATTCTGCAGGATGGCTTCGGTTTCCTGCGTTCACCAGACTCCTCCTACCTGGCGGGACCGGACGACATCTACGTCTCGCCGAGCCAGATCAGGCGATTCAATCTTCGAACCGGTGACACGGTATCGGGGAAGATCCGGCCACCAAAGGACAGCGAACGATACTTTGCGCTGTTGAAGGTGGATCAGATCAACTTCACTGACCCCACCGAGTCCAAGAACAAGATCCTGTTTGAAAACCTGACGCCCCTGTTTCCTGATATTCCTCTGGCACTGGAAGCAGGCAACGGCAGCACCGAAGACCTGACGTCACGAATCATCGATCTGACCTCTCCCATCGGCAAGGGCCAGCGCGGCCTGATCGTGTCTCCGCCCAAGGCAGGCAAGACGCTGATCCTGCAGAACATCGCCCAGTCCATCATGCGCAACAATCCGGAATGTCATCTGATCGTGCTGCTGATCGACGAGCGACCGGAGGAAGTGACCGAGATGCAGCGTTCTGTTCGCGGAGAAGTCGTTGCAAGCACTTTTGACGAACCCCCATCACGGCACGTTCAGGTCAGTGAGATGGTGATCGAGAAGGCCAAGCGTCTGGTAGAACACAAGACTGACGTGATTATCCTGCTGGACTCCATCACCCGCCTTGCCAGAGCGTATAACACCGTCATCCCTGCCTCTGGAAAGGTGCTGACCGGTGGCGTGGACGCCCATGCACTGGAGCGCCCGAAGCGATTCTTCGGTGCCGCGCGAAATATCGAAGAGGGTGGCAGCCTCACGATCATCGCCACGTGTCTGATCGATACCGGATCCAAGATGGACGAGGTGATCTACGAGGAATTCAAGGGTACCGGCAACCTGGAACTGCATCTGGAACGAAAGATTGCGGAGAAACGGGTTTACCCGGCCATCAATATCCGCCGCTCGGGCACCCGGCGTGAAGAACTGCTGATGACTGACGAGCAACTGCAGAAGGTCTGGATTCTTCGCAAGATTCTTCATGAGATGGATGACCTGGCCGCCATCGAGTTCATGCTGGACAAGATGAAAAAGTCCAAGACCAACGAAGAGTTCTTCTCCTCAATGAAGCGAAGCTAGTCGATAAGCCTCCACGGTCGACTCAAAGGGGCTCACTATGCGTCTGGTCTGCAGCATTGCGTCGATCGAATACTTCAACGCGGACACCCGACGGCTGCTGCTACAGATTCCAGACGGAACCTCAGTCGACTTCAAGGCCGGCCAGTACCTTGAGATCATCCTGCCTGAGAAGAACTGCCCCTTCTCCATTGCTAACGCGCCCCACGTGCACGGCCTGATCGAGCTTCATGTTCGACCCACGCCGGGTTCTGCCGATTCTGTCCTCATCGAAAGACTTCTGGATACAGCGACTGAAGTTGAAATTGAGATCCCCCGGGGAAACGTCTTCATGGATTCGCCCCCGACGTCACCACTCATTCTGCTTGCGGCCAGCACCGGCATCACCCAGATGAAGAGCATCTTTGAACATCTGATTCATCTTGACCACCAGTTGCCGGTTCATCTCTACTGGGGAGTCGTCTCGGCGACCGATCTCTATCTGGATGATCTCTGCCGGGGATGGCAATCACAGTACCCGCACTTCAACTATGCGCCGGTCGTCAGTGACCCTGCGACCTCACCGGGCTGGAACGGTCAGACCGGTCTGGTGGGCGAGGTAGCCCTTGGCGATTTTGACGATCTGTCCGATGTGATCGTCTATGTCAGCGGTGGTCCGGGCATGGTCTATGCGACCCTTGATGCGTTCGTTGCAAAGGGTTTGCCAGCTGGCAACATGTTTTCCGACATCTTCACCTACGCACCTCGGCCGCCCCTTAATAAGACCAGTTAGCTATAGTGGTGTCCCGGGGATCGAATAGGTTCCCCTTAGTTGACAATACCACTACTTCCAGCCTCGCTGTTGCTGTAGTCAGCATCGAACGTCGCAGTATCTGCCTTATGTTCTATGAGGTAATGCAGCGCGAACTCGAAAAGGTTTCAAGTTGCATAAAATCGTTGAAGTTGATGACGACCATCATTGATTCCAGGACAACTCGCCACCAATCACCTTCCTTGCAATCGTCAGGATGTTGTCGCCCACTACAGCAGCGCCAGACTGATCAGCCTGGACGCCCCAGCCGGTCTTGACCAGGCAACCAGGTACACCAAGGTTTCGCGCCGCCTCGAGGTCACCCTCGGTGTCACCAATTACGATGGCTTCGGAGAGGTCCAATCCATGCTCAAAGGCTGCCTGCCTGTACAGGTATCCTGATTCCTTTTTGCAGGCACAGGGCTCGGAGAATCGATGGGGACAAACGTAGGGACCAAGCAGTATTGCAGGTTCAACTTGCCGCTGGAATTGCTGAAACCACTCAGCAAATTCAGCCTTACTAAAGGGTTCTTCCCCTGATCGGGTGGGTAGTAGTCACCTGACTATCCCTTCTGGATAAAGATCCAAGCC
>JAQBUI010000045.1 GCA_027624035.1 Pseudomonadota bacterium
TGATTGCGTTGGGCGTGCGCCAGCTGCAGCTCAATCACCTCCGGTGGCCAGCCCTGCTCATGCAGGAGGGTCGATGCCAGCGCCCGGAATCCATGGGCCGTCATCTCGTCGCCGGCGTAGCCCATCCCCCGCAGCGCCATGTTTACGGTGTTCTCGGACATTGGCCTCCCGGGGCGAAGTGATTCGAATATGAGGGACCGATGCCCGGTGAGCGGTAGCAGCTCCTTGAAGGCCGCTACAGCGGCGCGGGACAGCGGCACCAGGTGTTCCCGTTTCATCTTCATGCGCTCGCCAGGAATGCGCCAGACGCCTTCCTGCAGGTCAACCTCCGGCCATGTGGCAAGGCGCAGCTCCCCCGGTCTGACGAAGGTCAGCGACAGCAGTTCGAGCGCAAGGCGCGTCACGGGATGGCCGGGATACGCCTCGATGGAGCGCAGCAGCTGACCGACGCGCTGGGGATCGGTGATCGCCGATCTGGACCGCGTAACGATGGGACGGAGCGCCCCCCGCAAATCGGCGGTAGGATCCCGGCTTGCTCTGCCGGTGGCGACCGCATAGCGGAAGATCTGACTCAGCCGTTGCCGGACCCGGTGCGCCGTCTCAATGTGTCCCCTGGCCTCGATGCGTCGCAGTGCGCGCAGGATCTCTGCCGCCTCGATTTCCGCTATGGGGAGATTCCCCAGGTACGGGAACACATTGGCCTCCAGCTGGCCCTGGGTCTTCGCGTAGGTGTTCGGTGCCAGCCGGTCCCGCTGGCTGTCCAGCCATTCGAGCGTGATCGCCTTCAGGTCATTGATACCCGCGTTTCTCTGCGCTCGCCGGGCGGCGGCGGGATCAACCTCATTGCGCAGCAGCTCCCGGGCCGCGTCTCGCTTGTCCCTTGCCTCTTTGAGGGTGACCTCCGGATAGGCTCCCAGGGCGAGGTGGTTTTCCCTGCCCCGGTAACGGTACTTGATCCGCCACAATCGTGAGCCGTTTGGGTTCACCAGCAGGTAAAGACCCTTTTCGTCGAAACGCTTGTAGGGCTTCTCTGCCGGGCGTAGCCCGCGGATGCCGGTAGCCGTGAGCATGGGGTATCCTATTCGATTTGGGGTATGGCTCTGTTCAAATTGACCAAATACCCCCAAATATTACCCCACAGTACCCCCGTATGCCAATGGAATGTAACAGAGTGTATGAGAGAGGAAAGCGGTCTAAGTGGTTGTTTTGGTGGGGAAGTGTGAGGGTGGAATGGAGTCTATCGGAATGTCCTGTGGCGCCCCGGGCAGGAGTCGAACCTGCGACCACCCGCTTAGGAGGCGGATGCTCTATCCACTGAGCTACCGGGGCGAGGGGGGCATTGTACCAATCGACTCACGGCATCTGAACCCGTCTTTTGATGTAACATCGGGTATCGTTACGCATCTCTGGCATATGCGTTGTCAGAAGGGCCGCCTGGAACACTCATGCAAGACACAAGACCGCTACTGCTTGAAACTGATTTCCCCGCCATCGTGCGGGGGCCGCTTCAGACCCTGCAGGTTAACCTTGGATATCTCTGTAACCTTTCCTGTACCCACTGCCATGTGAATGCCGGGCCAACCCGGACGGAACTCATGGACCACGCCACGATAGACCTGGTGCTTGATTTCGTCAGGGCGCAAAACATCGGCATGCTGGATTTGACCGGAGGTTCGCCAGAGATGAACCCCCATTTTACCTATCTGATGGAGTCCGCCTCGGCGATGGGCGTGCAGGTGATGGACCGATGTAACCCAACGATTCTGGTGGAGCCTGGTTATGAGGGATTACCCCAGTTGTTCGCGGACCATGGTGTGATGGTGGTGGCTTCCATGCCTTGCTATCAGGAACAGAACGTCGACAAGCAACGGGGCAAGGGTGTTTATCAGGACAGTATTGCCGGACTGAAACTGCTCAACGACATTGGATATGGCCAGCCTGGCAGCGGGTTGATACTGAACCTGGTGTACAACCCCGATGAGCCGATTCTGCCGCCGGAACAAAGCGGGCTTGAAGCGGACTACAAGCGGGAATTGAAGGCGGACCATGGCATCGTCTTCAATGAGCTCTATGCGCTCGCCAACATGCCGATCAGCAGATTTGGTGCGCGGCTGCTGGCAAAGGGCCAGTACGGTGACTACATGACGCTGCTCCGTGACTCATTCAGCGAAACGAATCTGAATAACGTGATGTGCCGGAGCCTGATCAGTATCGACTATCAGGGTTACGTCTATGACTGTGATTTCAATCAGATGCTGTCCATCCCGCTGCTCGCGTCCGACCGGCCCCGGACGCATCTTTCAGACCTCGTTGGTCAAGACCTTGAGGGGCGCGCCATCGCCATCGGTGAACACTGCTATGGCTGCACAGCGGGTCAGGGCAGTAGTTGCGGTGGTGCTCTGAGCTGATTCGGATTGGTGTCGAATCAATGTGGGTTCGCTGAAGTGGCCAGCATGTCTGGACTGACCCTGGCGACAGAACCTTTGTTCAAGTTCCTCCCCTGCACTCTGCGGCCCGGAATACTCCCCGGCACGGCACTCCTGACACGGGCACGCCCATGGCGATCATGAAAGCCCCAACAATGAAGTACCCCGGTGGCGTGATTCAGGTCTTCTGCAAAGCGCCCATTTCAGGTGCGGTCAAGACGCGGTTAATCCCGGCGCTGGGAAGCGATGGCGCGCTGAGGGTTCACCGGCAACTGGCCGAGCGTGTCCTCACGGTATGTTGTGAAGCGGCCCTAGCCCGGGTGGAGGTCTGGACCAATGATCATGTCGATCATCCGTTCTTTGCAGACTACGACTGCGTTCATCTGCAGACCGGCGAAGATCTGGGAGAGCGGATGGCGAATGCGTTGACAGGCGCGCTGAGTGCCGGGGACGTGGACCGGGCCATTCTGATTGGAACGGATTGCCCCACGGTGGATGCCGGGTATCTTGATCGGGCTTTGAGGGCCCTGTCCGATCATGATGCGGTCATAGGACCCGCCGAGGATGGTGGCTATGGTCTGATCGGTCTGCGCCGCCCGGATCGCTCGCTGTTTACCGGAATCGAGTGGGGAACGGGCGAGGTGTGTGCCCGGACGTGCCAGAAGCTGAACGCCTCCGGCATTCGCTGGTCGCTGCTGCCGCCCATCTGGGATGTCGACCGGCCCGAAGACCTGCAGCGACTGTCGAGGCTTCCGGGGTACAATTGGCTCACTGCATGAATCCGCCCCATGTTAACGCTCACTGGAATCAGCTATGACCAATCCGTTGCTGGCTCGCTGGGATACGCCGTTTGGTGTTCCCCCTTTTGCCGAGATTGATGAATCCCACTATGAGCCTGCCTTCGAAGCAGCGTTCGAAGCTCACGACAAGGAGATTGAGGCAATCGCGTCCTCTGCTGATGCACCGACTTTTGACAACACGGTGGTCGCATTGGAGCGGGCAGGCAGCAGCCTCGAAAGGGTTGGCGCGGTCTTTTTCAATCTGACCTCGACGGATACCAGTGAGGCCCTGCAGGATATCGAGGCGCGCATCATGCCGCGCTATGCAAACCACATGAGTTCGCTTTATACCAACCAGAGGTTGTTTGAGAGGGTGCGTCAGGTCTATTCGCAGCGAAACGCACTGGCGATTGAACAGGACGGTGTACCAGGCAGTGATCGACGGGAATTGCTGGAGGAACTTCATCGGAGGTTTGTCCGGGCGGGCGCCGCACTGTCTGACGCTGACCGCCAGCAGGTGGCCACCATTGATGAACAGCTGGCGTCGTTGCAGACCCGCTTTGGCCGCAATGTGCTGGCTGATACCAACGGGTTTGAGCTGCTCATCGAGGAAGATGCTGATGTGTCCGGCTTGCCTGGGTCTGTTTTGGAGGCAGCGCGGGCAGCGGCAGAGTCGAAGGGCAAGTCTGGTTATCTCTTCACCATTTCGCGATCATCCATCACCCCTTTTCTGCAGTTTGCCGACAACCGGGAGCTGCGGGAGAAGATCTATCGAGCCTATGTTCGCTGTGCTGACAACGACAATGACGCCAACAATCGTGAGGTGTTGCGGGACATCGCAAGGCTCCGGGCCCGGCGGGCAAAAATCATGGACTTTGGCAGCCATGCGGAGTTCATGATGGATGACCGTATGGCCCGCACACCGGCGAGGGTTCGTGAGTTGCTGGACAACATCTGGAGGCCCGCATCCCGTCGCGTTGCAGAGGAGGCAGCGGCATTGCAGGACCGGATCAGGGCGGACGGCGGCAATTTCGCACTCGCCCCATGGGACTGGCAATACTACACCGAAAAAATTCGATCAGAGCGCTTCGGCCTGCAGGATGAACAGGTCAAGCCTTTCTTCCTGCTGGAACACGTTCGGGATGGGGCCTTCGAGGTTGCGAAACGCCTGTATGGCGTCAGCTTTGAAGCGGTCGACGTCCCGGTATATCACCCCGATGTAGAGGCGTACCGGGTGGTGGATGCAGATGGAACGTTCATCGGGATCTTCCTCACGGACTATTACATGCGTGACTCAAAGCGTGGCGGCGCGTGGATGTCTCACTTCCGCGAACAGTCGAACCTTGATGAAAGCATCCGCCCGATCGTGATCAATTGCTGTAATTTCCCGAAAGCTTCGCCTTGCCTGCTTGGCATGGATGAGGTGAGAACGCTGTTTCACGAATTCGGTCACGGTCTGCATGGCCTGCTCAGCAATGTGACCTATCCCAGCCAGTCTGGCACCAACGTAAAACAGGATTTCGTGGAACTGCCGTCGCAGATCATGGAGCACTGGGCGATGGAGCCCGAAGTGCTGCGGGGTTACGCGCGTCATCATGTCACGGGGAAGGTGATTGCCGATGAAGTGATCGAAAAGCTCCGGGCGGCAGAGACGTTCAATCAGGGGTTTGCCACAACGGAATATCTGGCTGCCTGCTATCTGGATATGGCATGGCATTCCATTGAAGAGGCTGATTGCCCGACAGTGAGTGACCTTGAAAGGACCGCGATGGAATCGATCGGTCTGATTGATGCCGTCGATCCACGCTATAAGTCCACCTACTTCCAGCATATCTTTACCGGTGACTCCTATTCGGCGGGTTACTATTCCTATATCTGGGCGGAAGTGCTGGACGCGGACGGGTTTGAGGCATTCAGGGAAAAGGGCCTGTTCGATCAGGACACTGCGCTGTCATTTCGCAGGAATGTGCTGGAGAAGGGCGCCACCGAGGACCCCATGGTGCTGTATCGCCGATTCCGCGGGCGTGATCCTGAGGTGGGCCCGCTGCTGGCAAGCCGGGGTCTCACGGAAGACCAGTAGCAACGGTTGGGAATCCTTCCAGTACGACTACGGCGTGCCCGATCAGGCACGCTCATGGCGGTTGGTGGCTCGCCGGATCAGGGGTCGAAGTTCGGCACGAGGTGTATTTTGGTAATGTCAGGCGCCGGTGGCGGCGGCCTGGCCTTGCGCTCCTCTGGCTCCAGCAGGTCTGCACCCGCCATGGCAAGTGTCATGCCCATGGTGTTCGGATTCAACAGCTTCTTGTCTTCCTTGATGGTTTCCAGCACTGCACCGGGCTCATCCAACCCGAAGTCCGGGACTTCGATGGCTGGTGCCGGGGCGGCCTTCGGCTCAACCAGCGGAGAGCCGTCATTGTCCGCGACGCTGTATTCGCTAAGGTCGATCTGTGCCTGCTCCCTCGGCTTCGGCGCAACCAGCGGTGTCCCGTCGTTCTCTGCCAGGGTCATTCCAGACAGGTCAATCTCCGGTGGTGCCGCTTGCGGTGAAGGCTCTACCAGATTGCCCTCGTTGGGTGCCAGGCTGATTCCGGAAATGTCCGGTGTGCCCTGTGCCTTGCCGGTGTTCGCTGGAGATGCGCTGGCAGCCTGACGGGATGCCGCCTGGTCCTCCCCCTTGCGGGCGGACGTTGTATTCGGCGCTGCCGTTGGGGTCGATCCGGGTCGTGGCTTGCCCTTGATCCCCTTGACCTTGATGTCCGCACCAACCCTCTTGAGCGCGTTGGTGTATTTTGCTGCCTCGGTTTTATCCGTCGTCCGCTTGATGACAATAGGCTTGCCAGAAAACAATGCCTGCATCTTTGCAGCATCGGCTTTGAGCAATTTCGCCATATGTGCCTTGACTGAAATTGGCTGGAACCCGTCCAGAATCTCGCCCTGGAAGACGATGGCATAGATGATTGAACTCATGGCTTGCCGCCCGCTGAATGCTGAATTCGTGCAAACCATGTTACTACGCGTCGCTGGGTCTGACGAGCAGACTTGATCAACGGTGCATATGACGGTACGAACACGCCAGCTGTCGTCGGCTGTGAAGGCGCGCTCGCCCTAACCTCTGATTCGCGCCCAGGCAGCATCCAGCTGAGCGGTCAGCGCATCCGCCTCGCCGTTATTCTCGATGACGAGGTCAGCCCTGGCGGTGCGTTCTTCATTGGATATCTGCGAGTCCAGGCGGCTTTCCACCGCTTCACGGGATAACCCGTCACGGGCCATGCATCGTTCAATCGCGACCTCCCGGTCCACCACGGTGACCCATACTTCGTCACCCATGTCCTGCCAGCCTGCTTCGATCAGCACGGCTGCTTCCAGGATCACCACTGCATGGGGATCACTCTTTAGACTGGCTTTGATCTCTGCTTCTGCCAGACGGCGGATCTCCGGCCAGACGATATCGGTCAGGCGCTTCAATTCATCGGGCTTGCCGAATACCTTGCTGCCCAGCACGCGGCGATCAATCTGCCGGTCTTCGCCGATCAGTTCATCTCCAAACGCAGCGATGACCTCGCGATACGCCTGGCTGCCGGGTTCGTAAGCCTGATGCCCCAGTTTGTCCGCGTCGATAACATGGGCGCCGCGATCTGCCAGGTATCTGGCGGCGGTGGACTTGCCGGCGGACAGTCCGCCCGTTAAACAAATGACCGTCACAAAAGCTCTCCGGGAAAAAGCGCTTAATCTGCCACACTGCCTCGGCAAACTCCATGCAAAGTGATATAACTGCGCCATGACGGCCTCGCTCAGTACCCTGCCTGCACTCAAGGACTTTCGATATCTTCGCCTCTTCAGCCTGGCGCTGCTGTACGTTGCTCAGGGCCTGCCCATTGGGCTTTTTCAGGTAGCCATCCCGGCCTGGCTCGCCTCCGAAGGGCTCTCCAGCGGTGAGGTGGGAAGCTTCATTTTCATCGCCTTTCTGCCCTGGAGCTTCAAACTGCTGGCAGGGCCGGTGATGGACCGTTTTTCATTTCCCCCCATGGGCCGTCGTCGGCCGTGGGTGCTCGGTGCGCAGTCGGGCATCGTTGTGGTACTGCTGGTGATTATGCTGACGGACCCGGACCCCGGCGCCCAGTTCTACCTGATGGCCGGCCTGGGATTCCTGGCAAATGCCTTTGGCGCCATGCAGGACGTGGCAGTGGATGGCATGGCCATCGACATTCTGGAAGAAGACGAACGCGGCCGTGCCAATGCGTTCATGTTCGGTGGGCAGTTGGTGGGTACGTCAGTTTCCAGCGCATTGGGCTCGCTGGCGCTGGCGAGCGGCGGCCTGTCCCTTGCTGCGTTTGCAATGGCCACCCTGGTGGCATTAATCATGCTGGTGCCACTGCTGATCCGGGAGCGCCCGGGTGAAAGGATTCTGCCGTGGTCAGAAGGCACCGCGTCAAACGAAGCGTTATCCGCCCAGACGGATCAGTTCCTGGCGATTTTTGGCACCTTGTTCAAGGCATTGATCCTGCCCATGAGTCTGCTGCTGATTGTCCTCGAGGCCCTCAATCGAATGGCCGCGGGCCTGTTGCTCGCCGTCATGCCGGTACTGACGGTGCAGGAGCTGTCCTGGGAGCAGACGGATTACACACAGCTCGTCGCATTGGCGGGGGTGGTCGCCGCGGTCTTTGGTGTGCTGATGGGGCCAGTGGTCGACCGATTCGGCGCCACCCGTATTCTGACCATCGTGGTAGGCATACGCGCCGCGATGTTTCTGTTAGTCGGGCTGGCGGAGTCGCTCTGGCAGCAGTCGCTGTTCTTCCAGACCGTGGTGATGGTAGATCGTCTGAGTGGTCAGGTCGTTACCATCGCCATCATTTCACTGTTCATGCGGATCTGCCTGCCAGCCGTGTCAGCCACCCAGTTCGCGGTCTACATGGCATCTGCCAATTTGACGTTGTCAATGGGGTCGGGCCTTGCGGCGCCGCTGGCATTTTTGAGTTCATCCCAGATGTTTCTGGTGATGGCAGGACTCAGCGCGATGTTTCTGCTGCTCTGGCCATTGCTGGACCTCGGCCGTCATGAACGTGATGCCAGGGCGATGCAGGAAAAAGCATCGCAAACAACGATCGACAAGTCAGATGAGCGATCAGGAGCGGCCGGGAAACGTATCGCCAACCCGTTGACGGAAACATCCACACAACGATCCACGGAACCGTTCATGGAACCACCCATGGCAACATCCAGGAAAGACAAGGAGTAGCGCCAATGAGCAAAGAGCGCGATGCAGCGATCGTCGGCATCTACGAGTATCCGTTGCGGTCGGTAGACGGTGAGGTCAGCGCACTGCAGATCAAGGCGGAGTGTGCGGCTCGTGCCCTGGAGGACGCCGGGCTGACCTGGCAGGATGTCGACGGCATCTATGATGCCGGCGACGGTGGTGGCATGGCAGGGCTCAATATTTCGGAGTACCTGGGGATTCATCCTACGGTCATTGATACCACCGGTGTCGGTGGTTCCTCGTACGAGTTTCATGCTGCCCATGCCCGTCGGGACATTGCGGCGGGCAAGACCAGGGTGGCCCTGTTGACTTACGGTTCTACCGCCCACAGCAGCGCCAGGGCCATCGGCGTCGGCGGCCGGCCTGGTGGCGGGATGCATCCGGCTGACAACATGGACGGCTTTGCCGGCATGACGCTGATTTCGAACTATGCCATGGTGGCCCATCGACACATGTATCAGTTCGGTACCACCAGTGAGCAGCTTGCGGAAATCCCGGTGGCCACCCGTCTGCACGCGATGCGTAACCCGGAAGCCGTTGCCGCCATGGAAGATCTGGAGTTTCTCGACATCCGGGAGACCACCATCAGTGATGTGGTGAACTCCAGAATGATTGCAGACCCGCTGCACCTGCTGGAATGCTGCATGATCTCTGATGGCGGCGGCGCGGTCGTGATCGCCTCACCGGAGGTGGTCCGGGACTGCCGCAAGCCCCCGGTATGGATCATTGGTACAGGTGAAGCCACGCAGTATCCACAGATTGGCGGGGACATCACCGTCAGTGCAGGCGCCCAGTCCGCACCCATCGCTTTTGGTGAGGCCGGGGTCAGCGCATCGGAAATGGACATTGCCATGATCTACGATTCATTCAGTATCACCGTGCTGACATTGCTTGAAGACCTTGGGTTCTGCGCCAAGGGTGAAGGTGGCGCCTGGGTGGAAGGTGGACGCCTGCGGTTTGACCGCCCGGCGGACGGGCCGGCCCTGAATACCGATGGTGGCGGCCTGTCATCAAACCATCCGGGGATGCGAGGCATTTTCCTGCTGATCGAGGCCGCCCGTCAGCTTCGGGGTGAGTCCTGCTCACAGGTCACGGATGCGCGACTGGCGGTGGCCCACGGTAATGGTGGCATGTTGGGAAGCAGACACACCGGCGGCACCATCATCATGGCGAGGGACTAAGGGGCAATCGGGGCCGGCGACCTGAACAGGGGCGGAGCCTGCTGTCAGCATCCGGTCAGTCAGAGGTCAATATTCAATCTGTGTCAGGAGCAACAATCATGAACGACTTAACGAGGCCACTACCCCAGACCGATGAGTACGACACCGAATCTTTCTGGAGTGCAACGACGGAGAAGGCGCTACGCTATCAGCAATGCGCCAACTGCCACACGATCGTATTCTACCCGAGGCGGCACTGCACGGGATGTACCGATGGAGACCTCGAATGGCGCTCGGCAACGGGCAGAGGCAGAATCTACACCTACAGCATTGTTCGTCAGAGCTACCATCCTTTTTTTCGCAATCAGGTTCCCTACGTGGTGGCCTGGATTGAACTCGATGAAGGACCACGGCTGATTTCAAACGTGATCGGCGTGAAAGACCCCGGGACCCAGGTTCATATTGATCAACGGGTGCAACTCGTGTGGGAGGAACATCCGACAGTAAACATCCCGCTGTTCCGGCTCGCAGACGATCATGCCCAGTGACCAGCCTGCGGCTCAGTGCTTCAGGTTGACGGCTTCAAACTCACCTGCCCTGAGTGCCCCGACAAGCTCATCCATGCTGCGGATGTCGGCGTCAAATCGGGTGGCACAACGCCCCACATGGCTGACGATGTGTGAGTCACTGCCGCCGATTCCCTGATACCCCAGTTTCTCAGCGTTGTCCCTGGCAATCTGATCCTCGTTGTCCCGGCTGCCCCCGTTGAAAATCTCAACGATCTTCACCCCATTGGGGATGCCGAGTTCTTCGGTATGGGCAAACATGCCGACGCGGGGTCTGCCAGGATGGCACGGTGCAGCGACCGCGCCGTGTTTCTCCGAGAGTTCAATGACCTGCGCGAGGGGCAGGCCGATGCTGCCAAAGTCAAACTCCCGGGTCAGGGCCTGGGTCACCCCGAACACCAGCACGTGACCGTATTCCGTCTCGACCTCAGCCCCCTTCAGGATGACGATTCCGAATTCGCTGGCCAGTGCCGAATAGTCAGACTCAAAATCAAACTGACGGTGTTCGGTCAGCACGAAGCCATCAATGGGGACTTCTTTCGATCGAATCCACTGGCAATAATTCTCCACCTTGGCGCGACCGTCGTCGGATTTGATGGAATGGGTATGCAGATCTAGTAGCACTCTGTCGTCCTGAAAAATCAAAGTCACAAGCTGCCACAGGGCGGCAGATTAAGCAAGCTGACCCCGCCCGATCAGCGGCGATTGACCCGCAGCGGAGCGATCTCCTCGTGAGCTACGGTGCCGTGATCCGTCAATTGCAGGATGGTCGCGTGCAGATGATCCTCGGCGACGTCCAGCAGTCCAATGGTGCCCAGGCGCAGGGACTGGTTACGGGGCAGGGTGGGTGACCCTGGATTGATATACAGGACATCCTCGACCAGGTGCAGGCCCTCGCGGTGAGTGTGGCCATAGACCACCACATGGGGTGTCTGGTCGAAATGACGGTCGAGGTATCGGCCAAGCTGCGCGGGTGATTTTCTTTCCGGTGATGGCAGCTTGTGAATCATGCCCACCTGGATACCGGAGAGTTCCATCAGCCAGGTGTCCCTGAGCCGATCGTCGATGATCCCGACGTCACCGTTGCCGGCGGACACATAGGTGGGCGCGAGGCGGCTCAGTTCATCGACGACCTCCAGGGTGTGCAGGTCTCCGGCATGGAGAATGACGTCCACATCGGCAAACAGATCGATCGCAGATGGCCACAGGCTCGCGAGGGAGCCAGGCATATGAGTGTCCGCAATCAGGCCAATGCGCATTGGTTCAGGGCAGGGTGGTTCAGGTTTTTGAGCATAGCCCAGGTCGTTGACATTGGTCCAGGGACGATTGATCAGGGTGATGCCGCGTCAAGCAGGGCGGTCGGTATCCTTGTTCTCGATCCGGTACGGGCAATGATGAAGTCGGCCCGTGATTTTGGTAGCGAGCCCATCGAAATCCGTGCGCTGTACCCGTATGATATTCAGTGAATGATGGAACGGACACACCCAAGGACCCATAAGACCGTAGTCCAGACAACAGCGGCGTTCGTACTGGTGACGGACACATTGGTGTCAAAAGTAGTGATAGGTAGTGATAGGTAGTGATAGAAAGTAGCGAAAGTAGCGAGAGTAGGGAGGTGTCCGGTTTCGGCACCGACAAATAGCAGATATTCCAAAGGATCGACCCATGAAAAACCCCATGAAGCGCCGTACTTTTCTGCGTCTTGGTGCCATGACCGGTCTGGCGTCAGGGCTGACACTTCAAACAGCCGGTGCGGCCTCTGACGCCGCCCCCGCGACAGGTCAGGGCGTAAAGCGTTACGTCACTCTGGGCCGGACAGGAATGAAGATCTCGGATATTTCCTTCGGCTCAAGCCGACTGCGTAACGGCGAGGAACGGCTGGTCCGACACGCGCTCGATATGGGTGTCAACTACTTTGACACGGCCGAAAGCTACACCGATGGTATGTCCGAGTCTGTGATTGGCAATGCGCTCAAGGGTGATCGTTCAAGGGTTTTTCTGGCCACCAAGATGAGCGCGGGGTCGGACACGTCGGCCGACGCCATGATGGCGACCCTGGAAAACAGCCTGCGGAAGCTGCAAACGGACTACGTTGATATCTTCTTCAACCACGCAGTCAACGATATCGGCCGGCTGAAAAACCCGGAATGGCACGAATTTGTGAACCGGGCAAAGGCCCAGGGCAAACTGAGGTTCACCGGGATATCGGGACATGCCGGGCATCTGGCCGAATGTGTCGAATATGCCGTCGAGCACGACATGGTCGATGCCCTGCTGGTTGCCACGAATTTTGGTGAAGATCCTTCCTTTTATGAGCGATTCACCGGGAGCTTTGATTTCGTGGCCAACCAGCAGGCTCTGCCTGGCGCGCTGGAGAAAGCCCACGCGAAGAACGTTGGTATCGTGGCCATGAAGGTACTGCGGGGTGCCAAGCTGAACGACATGCGCCCGTACGAACAGGGCGGTGCGACTTATGCCCAGGCGGCATTCAAATGGATTCTGCGCAACCCCAATGTTGACGCCGCGATCATCTCGATGACCTCCACGGACCAGATCAACGAATACCTGGGTGGTTCCGGCGGGCTTGCCGTCAACGATACAGACATGGCGCTGCTGGCGCAGTACGCGGCCATGACCAACATGAGCTATTGCCGCCATGCCTGCAGCGATTGCGAGGGCTCCTGTCCCTACGGTGTCTCGATTGCGGATGTCCTGCGGACCCGAATGTATGCCACAGACTATGGTGACTTCGCATTCGCCCGCAGTGAGTACGCCCAGATTGATCACAACGCCAGCCCTTGTCTGTCGTGCGATGGAAAGCCCTGTCAGGATGCCTGTACCCACAGCATTCCGATCGCACAGC
Organism: Pseudomonadota bacterium; assembly: GCA_027624035.1. Taxonomy (GTDB): domain Bacteria; phylum Pseudomonadota; class Gammaproteobacteria; order Pseudomonadales; family Azotimanducaceae; genus UBA7455. The sequence continues at coordinate 13,049 of JAQBUI010000045.1, forward strand.
TGTGCGGCCCGACCCATCAATTGCTGAGCTGACCCCGTTCGTGGTGGCTTCAAGGAGGTACTGGTTGCAGATATGCTCGCATGGGTACCTCCCTGAACACTGCGGTGTGTGATCGGGAACGTTGAAGGCTCTCGATCCGCTGTCCTTGCCGGGGCTGTTCACATGGGGCTGGCTACACATTTGCCTGGATCGTGGGCGCGTAGTCGGGCGCGCCTGAAGGTTCCCAATGGGTTACGCTTGCCACGGTCTGTCTGGACGGGTACCACCTTGAACGATCTCAGGGGGCGATCAGCCCGCTGAATGCTTGCCGCCAGCACTGGAGAATAATGCATGCATGTACATCTTGATTTGATCGGCGGCTTGTCCGGCGACATGTTCATCAGCGCGATGCTGGACTGTTTTCCAGAGGCAGAGCCTCAGCTCGCCACCGTCATGGTCGATGCCGGTTTTGCGGAACTGGTGCGGCTGGAATCATTGCCGGCAGACGATGGCACCCTGACCGGGACCCGCTTCCGGGTTCATGCAGACCATGATGCCGAGGGCCATCATCACCGGCATTACTCCGAGATCAGGCGTATCCTCGAGGATTCCAGGCTGCAGGCTGACGTTCGCAAGGCTGCCCTTGACATGTTCGAGATCATTGCCGTGGCGGAAGCCGCGATTCACGGCAAAGAGGTCGATGCAGTCGCGTTTCATGAGGTCGGTGCCTGGGATTCCATTGCCGATATTGTGTGTGCGGCCTATCTGATTGCCAGTTGTGGTGTGACCAGTTGGAGTGTCTCGAAACTGCCGATCGGGCGTGGGCGGGTCAAGACTGCCCATGGGATACTGCCCGTGCCAGCGCCGGCGACCAGCCTGATACTTCAGGGCTTTGAGACGATCGACGATGGGATCGAAGGCGAACGCATTACCCCTACCGGGGCCGCCATCCTGAAGTTCCTGGCACCAGACCAGCGTATGCCGTCCGGTCTCACGCTCGGCAGGACTGGTACTGGCTTTGGTACCAGGCAGTTCCCGGGCCTGTCCAATGTGGTCAGGGCACTCGTGCTTGAGGGCGGGCATCAGCCGCAGTGGGACACAGACCAGGTGACGCAACTGTCGTTCGAAATCGACGATCAAACTCCGGAAGCCATTTCGGTCGCGGTGGACGACATCCGCAACAGGGATGGGGTCATGGACGTGATCGTCATGCCCTATACCGGCAAGAAGGGCCGTCAGGGCAACAGTATTCGCGTTCTGGTTCGTCCGGACGTCCGTGACGAGGTCCTGGCTGCCTGCTTCCAGGAAACCGCCACGCTGGGTATCCGCTGTGAGCTGGTCACCCGTGCCGTGTTGCGGCGTCAGCCAGTGGTTCTTGACCATGATGGGCGGCGCTTTCGTATCAAGGTGGCGGCCCGTCCGGGCGGCAAGACGGCGAAGGTCGAGATGGACGATCTGCAAACTGTTAAGATGGCAGATCGGGACGAGATTCGTCGTGTGCTGGAGTCCCGGGCACTGGATGAGGTAAATGACCAAACTGAATGAACTGAATGAACTGCTCGGAAAAAATGGGCCCTTTGCCATCGCGGTCAGCGGTGGCGTTGACAGCATGACCCTCGCGGTGGTGGCCCACCGTGTCGACCCTGCGACGCAAGTTTTTCATGCGGTCTCACCCGCTGTGCCGGAGCAGGCAACCGAGCGGGTGCGTCGCTATGCAGAGCTTGAGGGCTGGAATCTGCAGATTGTCGAGGCCGGTGAAATCGACGACCCGGACTATGTCGCGAACCCGGCGAACCGCTGTTACTACTGCAAGACCCATTTGTACGGGACGTTGACCTTCGCCACGGATCTCACCGTCGCTTCCGGGACCAATACGGACGATCTCGGTGACTACCGTCCAGGGCTGATTGCGGCGTCGGAACACGATGTGGTACATCCCTATGTAGAGGCAGGCATCAGCAAAGATGACCTGCGGGCCATCGCGAGTGAACTCGGCCTGACCGACCTGAAGGACCTCCCCGCGGCACCCTGTCTGTCCAGTCGGGTGACAACCGGAATTGCGATAGATGCCCGATTGCTGCCGGTGATTAACGAAGCGGAGGAGGCCCTCTGGGAAAGCCTGCAGATGTATTTGCCGCTGAAGGGCGTTCGATGCCGGATCAGGCCAGGGGAGGTGGCAGTCCAGGTTCAGAGCCCTTCGCCAGTCAAGTCTGACAGCGACTACGGTGACGAGGCCCGGGGCATCGTACAGCGCATCTTCACTGCCCATGGCTACGATGAATACCTGCAAACGGTGACGGTCGAGGCCTACGAGCGTGGCAGCGCATTCCTGATCGATACGCTGCAGGTCAGCGCCTGAACCTGCGCCATCGGGGCAGGATTTGCATGGCCCCCAGCAGGTCAAGGATCCGAACACGCCTTGATTCGTGGATGGCCCGGCGTTTGCGCCACATCCGCGGCAGGCCGCGCAGCGCATCCCGTTTCGCTTCGAACCCGGTCTTTAACTGACCACGGCTGGCGAGCACCACGAGCGTGATCAGGTTCAGAACGAGATGTAGCGGCATGGTCAGGATCAGCAGCAGCATCGGCATGTTCTTGAAATAGCACCAGACCAGATTACGGTGGCCATGATAGGTGGCAAAACTGCTTCGATGCCCGCCGCTGGTCACCGCGCCCTCATGAACGACGGTCGCGTCAGGAACCAGCAGGCAAACTTCGCCCCGAAGTCGGAGTCGAAAGCCAAGGTCCACATCCTCGACATAGCAGAAGAAATCCTCATCAAAGCCGCCAACCTGCAGAAAGACTGACGTTCTGATCATCGCGGCGGCGCCGCTGGCAGAGAACACCTCTCTGGGTGGTCCGGCAGGTCGGATGCGCATGCCATGGCCACATCGCCAGAACAGGCCGCTGATGTGGTAACAGTCTCCTTCACCATCGAGGCTGCTGGCATCGGGCTGAATGAGCCGGGAGGAAAAGACTGAATGGTCAGGATGGTGGTGACTGGCCCTGCACAATCTCTCAAACCAGTCGGGCTCGGGCTGCGTATCCGGATTGAGGAAGATCGACCAGCTCGCGCCGGCCGTCTTGGCCAGAAGGTTGCAGCCGGCGGCAAACCCCAGATTACGATCCTGTCGGGTCAGATGGAGCCCTGGCCAGGCCACAATGTCTTCCGGTGGCGGCTCGTCGCTCGCGTTATCCAGAACATAGACGTTGAAGCTTCGGAGCGTCTGCAGGTCGAGCGCTCGCAGGCAGCGTCGCAGGTGACCCCACGAGTTGTAGTTGACAATGAGGACGGCGTGATCGGGCGGGTTTGGCAACAGGACGTGTCAGGCGACGATACTCTGGTCGATCATCGTAGCAGCCTTGAGCGTGCCCGTGTCAAGCACACGGTGGCTCTTTACACGCTGAGGGCTCTTAACACGCTGAGGGCTCTTAACACGCTGAAGGCTCTTAACACGCTGAAGGCTCTTCACACGCTGAAGGCTCTTCACACGCTGAAGGCTCCGGCTGAAGGCTCTTGACCCGCTGAAGGCTCTCCCGTCTACCGCGTGCTGCCGATCTGGTTCAGCACCCGGATAGCGGCGCAGGCGGCCCCGTAGCCATTATCGATGTTGACCACGGTAATTCCGGGGGCACAACTGACCAGCAATGAACGCAGCGCCGTTTCGCCGCCCTTGACCATGCCGTAGCCCACCGAGGTGGGCACTGCAATGATGACGCCGGGGATCAGGCCGCCCAGAACCGTGGGCAATGCGGCGTCCATACCGGCAATGCAGATCGCGATCTTCACCTGCCGGAGTTCGGGCAGCCGGTTGGTAATGCGCCAGAGTCCGGCGACCCCAACGTCGTCGATTTCCAGGCTCTTGTAGCCATAGTAGGCCAGGGTTCTGGCGGCTTCCCGGGCGACCGGCACATCGGAACTGCCGCCGGTCACGACCGCAACAGCCATGTCGTGGACGACTGCCGGCCCCTGATGGATCGCCGAACGGGAGACCGGATCATAGTCCAGCATACTGGGGTAGGCGGCCTCGATCTCGGCGTAGCTGTCTGCATCCAGCCGGGTGAACAGCATCGGCTTGTTCTGCTCGATGATCCGGCGGCAGATCGTCAACAGCTGTGTCGTGCTCTTGCCGCTGCAGAAGATCGCCTCCGCCAGACCCGTTCGGTTCTCACGATCGAAATCCAGATTGATTTCGCTGTCACTCATATTGGCTGCCTGTCGCTGGAGTTCGTGAATTCTAGCGGGTCGGGGGCAATTGCTTAAGGAATATCTCGAACCGGGACACGGCCCAGTCGACTCGATGCGGGGCGGTGATATCGCCGACGAACACATGTTGTGCGGCCTCGCCATCCAGTGTGACCGGTATCAGCACCTTTCTCAGTGACCGGTTGTTCCTGCCCCAGGCTTCGTGCACCTTGACCGCTGCCCAGGGGTCGATGGTGCTGTCATTCTGCATATACATGGTGGCCAGCGGAATGTCGAACCGTGAGAAATCGAGCCGCATGACCCAGTCGACGGTTTTCTGCATCTCGATCACCGCGTGAATCGGGTATCGGGTGGTCCAGAATTTTGCCGCCAGTTCATTTTCCGGGTCCCAGGCGTGTTCCCGACCAATGACCAGGGGCACCCAGTGATAGGCCCACGGCCATGTCAGCAGAAAGCTGAATCGGGTGCGGATGCCAAAATTGGGCGACATGAACAGCATGGCGTGAATCCGACCGCGAGTGAATGTCTGGTCTGCAAGCCAGACTGCCAGGGTGGCGCCAGTCGAGGTGCCGACAATAACCACTCGCTTTCCCACACTCTCGGCAATGGTCCAGGCGTCGACGACACTTTGCAGCCACTGTTCGGCGGTGGCATCCATCCCGGGGTCCACACCGTGGCCAGCGAGTCTGGCATGCACCATGTTGGCGCCAAACTCGGAAGCCAGCCGGTCCGTGACCGGCGTGGTCTCCTGGCGGCTGGCAGAAAAGCCGTGAATGTAGAGAAAACTGAACTCCGTTGCCTCCGGTGCGTCGGGGTTGGCCCAGTCGACCCGGGCTTCAGCGTCTTCGATCAGGTTGTCTACCGATGCCTCTGCTGCTGCCAGCCAGGCTTTCAGATGGGTCATGTCCAGGTGAGCAGGCACCGTTGGGTCCGGGGCTGTCGCATCAAGCCTCGGACGTGGCCCAAGGACAAAGGCGAGCAATGCCAGCAGCAGAAGTATTAACATCAAAACCATGAGCGTCCCCGAGCCCGACAGGCCGTCGTTGCGCCGGGAAGTATTGCGCACCACAAAGTGTCAGCCGCTGGTTCCATGAAAGCCCTTAGCGTGCCCGGGTCGGTCACGCCGTTGTCGTGCCGGGAAGTTTTCCGGACGGCACAGCGTGCGGCCAGAACTTCCATGAAAGCCATCAGCGTGCCCGGGTCAGGCATGCCGCCGTCGTGGCGTGAAGTCTCCCGGACCGCACGGTTCGGGATCGGACATTCTGTGAAAGCCAGCAGGGTCGCGGTGGTGGGCATGGGGTCAGTTCTTGAATATGTCAACGATTTATCGGAATTTACGTTTATGTCGCTGGGTTATTTCTATACAATAAAACACTTATACCGGCGCTGCCGGTCGAGGGCGTTCTACTGGATGTGGCACGCTTTCTGTCGTTGTCAATGTGCGGGTACGGGAGAACAATAAGCGCTTATGCGATTGCAGGCAATTAAGCTCGCAGGTTTCAAGTCCTTTGTAGACCCTACAACAGTTCCCTTCCCCAGCAATCTTTGTGCTGTCGTTGGTCCAAACGGCTGCGGCAAATCAAATATCATCGATGCCGTGCGTTGGGTCATGGGGGAGTCTTCCGCCAAGACGTTGCGGGGCGAATCGATGACCGATGTTATCTTCAACGGTTCCAATACCCGCAAGCCCGTCGGTCAGGCCAGTATTGAGTTGCTGTTCGACAATGCCGAGGGTCGTCTGACAGGCGAATATGCGAGCTATAGTGAGATCTCCATCAGACGGCAGGTCACCCGGGACGGTCAGTCGAACTATTTCCTGAACAGTCAGCGCTGCCGCCGCAAGGACATCACGGACATTTTTCTTGGCACCGGGCTCGGGCCGAGAAGCTACTCCATCATTGAACAGGGCATGATCAGCCAGCTCATTGAAGCAAAGCCCGAGGACTTGAGGATGTACCTTGAGGAGGCCGCGGGAATCTCCAGATACAAGGAACGTCGCCGTGAGACCGAGCGTCGCATCCGTCATACCAAAGACAACCTGGACCGCCTGTCGGACCTTCGGGAAGAACTGGGCCGTCAGCTGCATCATCTGGAACGGCAGGCAAAGGCAGCCGAGCGTTATACCGAGTATCGCGCCGAAGAGAGAACGGTTCGGGCAGAGCTACAGGCGTTGCGCTACCAGGCCATCAGCGTGCAGGTCAGTGCGAAACAGGACAACATCAATCGCCTGGCGAATGAGCAGGAGGCCCGGGTCGCCGATGTGCGGCGGGTAGATGCAGAAACTGAAACCGAGCGACAGGCACTGGCGGATATATCCGAGTCACTGCATGAGATTCAGAAGCGCTACTACGATTTCGGCACCGAGATCGCCAGGATCGAAGACGGTATTGCCTACCAGAATGAGCGGGCCCAGCAGTTGCGGGCCGACCTGGAAGAGGTCAACGGCGGGATTACCAAGATTGAATCGGATCTGGAAACAGACCGACGCGACCTCACGGCGCTGAACGAACAACTCGCCGGAGCCGCACCCGATCAGGCGCGGTTTCAGAACCTGGAGGCCTCATCGGGTGAGCATCTGGTGGCGGCCGAGGGGGAGATGCAGGCCTGGCAGCAGAACTGGGATTCGTTCAATCATACTGCTGCTGAAGCCCGCAAGGCCGGCGAGGTGCAGCAGTCCAGGATTGAACACCTTGAGCAGGCTTTGAACCGTCAAACCACCCGGTTGGCTGCCCTCGAAAAAGACATCGAGCGGCTCTCAGGACTGACCACCGCAGAAGAGATCCAGCCACTTGAGGCGATGCAGGAAACCCAGGAAGAGCAACTTGGCAGAATCCAGGCCGAGATGGCAGAGCTTGGCGGGAAAATCGAGCAACAGCGCACAGAGAACGTGCGCGGCGCAAGTGAGTTGGACCGCCAGCGAAGCACGTTACAGAGTACGCTTGGCCGCAGGGCTTCCCTTGATGCGCTGCAACAGGCCGCGCTGGGTCAGCAGGATGACGATGTGGTCGCCTGGCTGGAAAGTCATGGTCTGGCAAGCAACCCACGTCTGGCAGAAAGGCTCAGTGTGGATGAAGACTGGGTAGTGGCGGTGGAGACGGTGCTCGGCGATTCGCTGCAGGCGGTGTGTGTCCCGGGTGTCGATGCCGTGGGCCGAATCCTGGATGATTTCAACGTAGGTGCGCTGCGCTTTATCGCCTCAGCACCCGGTTCGGCGGCTGCGCCTCAGATGCTGGCGTCAAAAGTACGTGGGGATGTCAATGTGTCATCGCTGCTGGCGGGCATCTATGTCGCGGCGGACCTTGGCTCTGCGCTCAGCATCCGCGAGGGTTTGAAGGAAGGCGAATCCGTTGTGACGCCTGAAGGTGTGTGGATCGGGTTCGATTGGTTGCGCGTCACGAAATCGGCAGACCCGGAAGCCAGTGTGATCCGACGACAGGTGGAGTTGGACCGGTTGGCGATCGAGGTTCGGGATCTGCAGGAAGATGTTCAGGTGAGAGCGACGCAGCTCGAATCGAATGTGGCAGCATTGGCACAGTACGAATCGGATCGGGATGCGCTGGGTCGGCGCCTGGCCGATCAGCAGCGAGCGTATTCGGAAACCCGCGCCCAACTGGGTGCCAAGCGGGTCCAGGCGGAGCAGATCAAGACTGATATTGAGCGCGCGGGGCAGGAAATAGCCGTCTGTGAGCAGGCGATTACGGAGGACCGCAGTCGGTTGAGCGTCGCCAGAGGTGAGTTGCAGTCAGCCATGGACCAGATGGAGCAGCATGCCCTGCGGCGGGAACAGATGATCACGGATCGTGATGCCCTGTCCGGCAGACTAAGCAAAGCAAGAAGCGAGGCACGTGAACATCGCGAGGCGGCTCATCAACTGGCACTCAAGGTTCAATCTCTTCAGTCCCGGGTCGACTCGACCAATCAGGCGATGGCCCGGTTGTCTGAACAGCGTGAGGCGCTGAGCATGCGACGTCAGAGCCTTCAGGCGGCCCTCGAAGACAGCCTGGCCCCGGGTGAGCGTCTTGCCCAGGAACTGTCGGAAAACCTGGCGCAGCGCCTGCAGGTGGAGAATGAACTGACCGTGGCCCGGCAGCGCTCCGAGGCGGTGGAACACCGCATCAGAGACCTTGGCCAACAGCGGGCCGGATTTGACGATTCACTCAATCAGCTGCGTGGTCAACTCGAAGAACTTCGGTTGCAACACCAGTCCCTCGAAGTGCGCCGGACGACCATCGCTGAACAGATGGCGGAGCAGAAATCGAACCTCGAATCGGTCATCGCCAACCTGCCCGGGGAAGCCAACGAACCGGAATGGGAAGAAAACCTGACCCGTATTGGCAATCGGATTCAGCGGCTGGGGGCGATCAACCTGGCCGCGATTGACGAATTCAAAGTGGCATCGGAGAGAAAGTCGTATCTGGATGCCCAGAACGAGGATCTGGAAAGCGCGTTGAATACGCTTGAGAGCGCCATCAGAAAGATTGATGTGGAGACTCGCACCCGTTTTAAGGAGACGTTTGATCGGGTTAACAGCAAACTCCAGCAGCTGTTTCCAAAGCTGTTTGGCGGTGGTCACGCGTACCTCGAAATGACCGGTGAGGACCTGCTCGATACCGGTGTCGGGCTGATGGCACGGCCACCTGGCAAGCGCAACTCAAGCATTCATCTGCTGTCCGGAGGCGAAAAGGCGCTGACGGCAATTGCCCTCGTATTTTCAATATTCTCTCTTAATCCCGCACCCTTCTGTTTGCTCGATGAAGTGGATGCTCCCCTGGATGATACGAATGTTGGCCGATATTCGGAGATGGTGAAGGAGATGTCGAGAACGGTTCAGTTCATCTACATCACCCACAACAAGATTGCGATGGAAATGGGCGAACACCTGATGGGTGTGACGATGCACGAACCCGGTGTTTCACGGCTGGTTTCTGTCGATGTGGACGAAGCCGTTGCCATGGTGGCCGTATAGGCTATCGGGCCGGGCGGTGCCACGATGGTTAACAATGGTTCAGAACTGGCCCGTAAGACGAGGTGAGTATGGATTTTGACTTAAGACAGTGGTTGCTGATACTCGGTCCGATTTTTATCGCTGGAGTCCTGCTCCATGGCTATTGGCGCATGCGCAATAACCGGAACGGGCTCCGGATTGCGCTCGACAAGAGCTTTACCAGCAAGCCCGGAGAAGCGGCGGACCTTGATGATTTCGCGCTGCTCAAGGCAGAGCTCCCCAATGGGGGTGCCCGGGTGATCAGAAAGCCGGAGCAGACGTCCCTTGGCCTTACTGAAGACATTCCCATGTTGATGGAGCCCGTGGCCAACGAAGGAACCGAAGGGAAAGAGGCGGGCGAAGGAAACGCCAGGACCGAGGCAGGCGAAGCAAGCAAAGACGCATCACCCCGCAAGGCGATAGCCTCTAAATCAAAAGACACTCCCATCACGGCAAACCCGGATGACCGGCTGGTTGGCCAGGGCGAGCGAGCGGCCCTGCCAGACCAGTTTCTCGACCCTTCGCTCGACCCTTTGCTCGACCCATTGCCGGACCCTCTACCGGAGAAGGCACCCCCTGCCAGGGCATCGGAATCCCCCCGCAGCGTGGATGCGCAAAAGCCTGAGAAATTCATGATCGTCAATGTACTCGCGAGTGGTGATCCCTTCAAGGGTGAGGCACTGCAGGAGATACTGCGAGACGGCGACATGACGTTTGGGGAAATGAACATCTTTCACCGTCTTGATGATCAGGGGTTTTCCGAGTTCAGCCTGGCCAATGCCGTGGAGCCTGGTGTTTTTGATCTGGCGAGCCTGGAGCACCTTGAGACGCCTGGTGTGACACTGTTCCTGCGGGTGCATGAACTGGCCAACCCGATGCATGCCTTCGAGGAAATGCTGGATGTGGCGAGCAGCATTGCCGATGAACTCGGAGGGGTACTGTATGATGAGTCCCGCAGTGTCATGACCGCTCAGACCATTGAGCATAGCCGTCAGGGCATCCGTGATTTCCTGTATCGTCATTCAGCCTGAGATCATGCCGGCAAAGCCAGATAGGGTAGCTGCTGAGGCAGAAATCAAGCGCTTACGCGACGAACTGAATCACCACAACTACCTGTATCACGCGCTGGATGAGCCGGCGATCACCGATGCAGAATTTGACCGGCTGTTGCGCAACCTCAATGACCTGGAGACCCTGTTTCCCGATCTGATTTCAGATGACTCGCCCACCCAAAGAGTTGGCGCAGCCCCGTTGTCCGCATTCTCACAGGTCTCTCACGAACTGCCCATGTTGTCGCTCGACAATGCGTTTGGCGCCGACGATGTTCAGGACTTTGTGCGTCGCATCAAGACTCGCCTGCAAACGGATCAACCCATCGAGTTTGCGTGTGAACCAAAGATTGATGGTGTCGCCGTCAGCCTGTTGTACGAGGGAGGTAGATTCGTTCGTGGTGCAACCCGGGGGGACGGCAGCGTCGGTGAGGATATTACCCAGAATGTCCGAACCATCGATGCCATACCACTGCGACTGATGGGCGATGATTACCCCGACCGTCTTGAGGTACGCGGCGAGGTATACTTTCCGGTGGCTGCATTTCGCAGGATGAATGAACGGGCTGAGGCCCGGCAGGAACGAACGTTTGCCAATCCCCGGAATGCCGCAGCCGGTAGTCTGCGGCAGCTCGACTCCCGTATTACGGCAAGCCGTGGTCTTTCAATGTTCTGCTACAGTGTCGGGCTGGTATCGGGTGGTGAACTACCGGCCAGACACAGCGAGATCCTGGCTCGGCTGCGTGGCTGGGGGCTGCGGGTCAACCCGCTGGTTGAGGTCAGGACGGATGCCCGCGGTTGCAGTGAATTCTACGAGACAATCCTCAGTCGCCGGGATTCGCTGGACTACGAGATCGATGGTGTGGTGTTCAAAGTGGACCGCATCGACCTGCAGCAGGAACTCGGCATGCTGACGAGAACGCCCCGATGGGCGGTCGCACACAAGTTCCCGCCGGAGGAGGCCATCACGGTACTACGGGACGTGGAGTTTCAGGTGGGACGCACGGGTGCCATTACGCCGGTGGCAAGGCTGGAACCGGTACAGGTCGGCGGCGTGACCATCAGCAACACGACGCTGCACAATATGGATGAGATCGAACGCCTCAATCTCATGGTGGGTGATACGGTCGTGGTGCAGCGTGCCGGCGATGTCATTCCGAAGGTGGTCTCGGTCCTTGTTGGTGAACGCCCGGACCATGCTCGTGCGGTCGTCGTACCTGCACATTGTCCGGCGTGCGGTGCGGATGTGGTGCGGATCGAGGGTGAGGTGGTGTATCGCTGCAGTAACGGTCTTGCCTGCGCCGCGCAGCGCAAGGAGAGCATTCGCCATTTCGCATCACGCCTGGCCATGGACATCGAGGGCCTTGGTGAAAAACTGGTGAATCAGTTGGTGGACGCGGACATGGTCCATAACCCCGCCGACGTCTATGGCCTGACCGAAGAAGCGCTGGTGTTGCTGGATCGGATGGCGCCGAAATCCGCCGGTAACTTGCTGCAAGCCATTGAGGCCAGCAAGCACACCACGTTGCCCCGGTTTATCTATGCCCTCGGCATCCAGGAGGTTGGCGAATCCACGGCCAGATTACTGGCGTTGCACTTCGGGGACCTGGCGCCCCTGCTGGTGGCCTCTGAACAGGAGCTGCAGTCGATAGCAGACATCGGGCCGATTGTTGCGGCGAAGATCCATACTTTCCTGACCGAGGAGCACAATTTGTCGGTGATCCGGGCGCTGCAGGAAGCGGGGGTGCACTGGCCCGTTGAGACACCAGCCGATGATGGGGAACGGATACTGGGTGGCGAGACATGGGTGCTCACGGGAACACTGGCGACCCTGACCAGGGATGAGGCCAAGGCAAGGCTGATTAAGCTGGGTGCAAAAGTGTCCGGTTCAGTGTCCAAAAACACCACCTGCGTGGTCGCGGGTGATGCGGCTGGATCAAAACTTGCCAAAGCCGAAACGCTGGGGGTCAGGATCATCAATGAGGCGGATCTTCTGATGTTGCTGGAACGACACGATGGCTAAGCGTGGATCGCAGGAAAAATCTGCCCATGGCCAGATGCACAGCCAGACTTCGTCTGGCCCTTGCTGGCGCCTGGCAACCCTTGGCATGTTGCTGCTGGTGGCTGGCTGCGCCACCACGCCGCCGTCCAACCAGGACAACCTCTGTGAAATCTTCAGCGAGAAGAGCAACTGGTACGGTAAGGCAAACAAGGCCTCGCGGCGCTGGGGAACCTCGATTCCGGTGATGATGGCCTTTGCTCATCAGGAGTCGGGATTTGACAGCCATGCGCGCCCTCCGCGGACCAAAATCCTGTGGATCATTCCGGGCCCGAGACCGGCGAGTGCCTTTGGCTTCGCCCAGGCCACCGATGGGACCTGGCGCGCCTACCAGCGTTCAGCCGGCGGTCGCCGCGCTGATCGAAACAATTTCAAGCACGCCATGGACTTTATTGGCTGGTACAACGACCAGAGTCAGCGGACAAATGGGATAGCCAAGACCGATGCCTATCATTTGTATCTTGCCTACCATGAAGGCCAGGCCGGGTTCCGGGATCGAACGTTCGAGAATAAGGGCTGGCTGAAGGACGTTGCCCGCAAGGTCGCGTCACGCTCGGATCAATACGCTGCCCAGCTGGCGACCTGCGAGAAGCGTTTCAAGAAGGGCTTCCTGCGCCGATTGTTCTTTCTCTAGCAGCCTCGTGACACAATGCTGACCGATGAACTCAAGTCTGAGATTCAGGGCGCTTACAGTCGACTGCTGGAAGCGCGCGGGTTTCGAGCGCGTCGCTGTCAGAAATTGATGATTGCCGAGATCGCCCGCACACTCGGGGATATCGAGTCCGACGATGAGGGGCATCGGTTGCCTGGAGCGAATACCACCGTCGTCGAGGCCGGTACCGGAACAGGCAAGACCATCGCGTACGTGTTGGCGGCACTGCCCATTGCCAGGGCGCTGGGCAAAAAGCTGGTGTTGTCTACTGCCACTGTAGCGTTACAGGAACAAATCATGTATCTGGACCTGCCGGCGATCCGCAGCCATGCCAATCTGGATGTAACCTTTGCCCTGGCCAAGGGAAGGCGCCGCTATCTCTGTCTGTCCAGGCTCGACGCCGCGCTGAACTCGGCGGTTTCATCGGGCGATTCACTGTCACTGTTCGACGAGGAATATCCGGAAGATCTGGATCTGGCCCTGTACCAGGAGATGATTGATCGTCTTGGGAAGGGTGATTGGAACGGCGACCGCGATGACTGGCATGAAGAAATACCCGCCCGCTCCTGGGCGCCGGTCAGCATTGATCACACCCGTTGTACCCACCGGCAGTGTTCTCACTATAGCAACTGCGTCTTTTTTCGGGCCCGTGAGCAAATTCATCGTGTGGACATCATTGTGACCAACCACGATCTGGTCCTGGCTGACCTGATGATGGGGGGTGGCGCTGTACTGCCTGCACCGGAAGATGCGATCTATGTATTCGATGAAGGTCATCACCTGCCGGATAAGGCCATATCGCATTTTTCCGGTTTCTTCCAGCTCAGGGCGACCCAGCGATGGCTTGGTCAGATTCAGCCAAGCCTCGGCATGTTGCGGGCGTCCACCGGGCTGCTTAACGACACGGTATCTGACGCCATCCAGGCGTCCGTGGCGGACCTGGCCGGAGATCTGGAGTCGGTGTTACCCCTCATATCTCAAGCCGAAGAAGCGGCCGTGCCGGCGGACGGACGCAACACCTATCGATATCCACGGGGTATTGTGCCCGTCTCGCTGCGAGATCATGCGCGGACGCTCGCCGGCGACTTCTCGAAGCTAGGCAGGCTGTTGACGGAACTGGAAGATCGTCTCAAAGAGGCGCTGGAAGAGGCTGCGCCAACGGAGAAAGATGGCATTGAACAATGGCTGCCGGTCGTCTCCGGCATGGCGGCACGGGTCGAGTCCGCGGTGAACCTCTGGTGCCGGTATCGTGACGAAGACGCAGCCGATCTTGCGCCCCATGCCCGTTGGCTGGTATTGAGCAGTGCTGATACCGTGGCAGGTGAGGAAGCCGAAATCGCCTTGCACGCCAGCCCGATTTCTGTGAGTCACACGCTGGATGATCTGCTCTGGTCACGCAGTTTTGGCGTCGTGATCACATCTGCGACGCTGTCCGTGGGCGGTGACTTCGCGAGGTTCCGGGGACGATCCGGGATAGGACCCCAGAACCCGTGTACCTCACTGCCAAGTCCTTTCAATTTCCGTGAGCAGGGTGTCCTGCGGGTGCCGGCCATGGCGTCAGATCCGGGCAGTGCCGATGAACACACCGCGGAGATCGCTGGTATGCTGCCCGCCCTGGTGCAGCATGATCGTGCGTCGCTGGTGCTGTTTACCAGTTGGCGGCAGATGTTGGGCGTCATGGCACGGCTGGACGATGGGTTTTCATCACGGGTTCTGAGGCAGGGGATTCTGTCGCGATCAGAGATTGTCAGGACGCACAAGGATCAGGTTGACGCTGGTCATCCGAGCTGTATTTTTGGTCTGGCGAGCTTCGCAGAGGGCATCGATCTTCCCGGTGACTATTGTGATCATGTGGTGATCTGCAAGATCCCGTTTGCGGTACCTGACGATCCCGTCGGTGCCACGCTGGCCGAATGGATCGAATCCCGTGGCGGCAACGCATTCTCCGAGGTGATGATTCCCGATGCGGCGCTCCGGATGGTGCAGGCCTGTGGTCGCTTGCTGCGTACTGAGACGGATCACGGCACCATTACCATCCTGGACCGGCGACTGGTGACCCGTCGGTATGGGCAGACCCTGCTGGGTGCGCTGCCGGCCTTTCGACGGGAAATTGACTGAACCCGAGGCGAATGAGCGATCGGGAAGGCGATGATGGACAATAAACACAGAACCGACGCGTGGCGAGATGATGAACAAGCAATCTGACGAACAACCCAGGCAACGCTATGCGGAGTCGTTTCGCGCCAAAGCCCTCACGGTTGGAATCGACAGCGCACTGATTGATGGATACTACGACGCCGTGTACCGGGTCGCGCTGGCCGCAAAGTCGCGCTGGCGAGGGGCAATGATCACCATTGGAATCGGCGGAGGCCAGGGCAGTGGCAAATCGACGCTGTCCCGGATGCTGGCAGTGGTTCTTGGAGACGTGTTTGAGCTGACCGCGGAAACATTGTCGATTGACGATTTCTATCTGACCCATGAGGATCGCCAGCGTCTGGCCGCCAGGGTGCATCCCTTGCTGGCCGTTCGCGGCGTGCCGGGTACCCACGACATGGCCTGGCTGAGGCGCACCATCTCCGAACTGGCCGGGGGCCGCGCTTGTTCTGTCCCCCTTTTCAGCAAGGGTGATGACGACCGTCTTGCGCAAGGGAGGTTGGTCAAACCGACCGATGTTCTGATCCTGGAGGGTTGGTGCTGGGGTGCTCGTCCCGCTGCCCCGGAGGACCTGATTGAACCGGTCAATGAGCTTGAGGCGACCCGCGACGTGGACGGGGCCTGGCGGCAGTACGTCAACGATGCGCTTGGATCGAGTGACTATCAGGCCTGTTTTAGCAATGATCTGTCTGTTTTCCTGGCGGTGCCGGATATGGACGCCATCTTCCGCTGGCGATTACAGGCCGAGCAACAGCTTGCCGGTGGTGACCGGGTAATGGATGCGGCAGGGATTCGCAATTTCATCATGTACTATCAGCGCATCTCGGAACGGATGCTGGCCGATCCGACAGGAGACATTGTCATTCGCCTGGGAGTGGACCACGGGATGCAGGATGTCACTATAAGTGGCTGAATAAAAAAGAATTAACCACAATGGTTACGGTTTTGGTTCAGCTTGCATTCAGTTGCTGCGCGCTAATCTGGCGTTACTTTAACGATCGGGATATTCTGCTCGAATGATACGAGGTGCCAGTGTGAATACTCTCTTGCACGACGACGCGTGCATGGTCCAGGCACGCTCAGGGCTTTCATGGAAGTTCTGGCCGCACGCTGTGCCGTCCGGAAAACTTCCCGACACGACAACGGCATGCCCAACCCGGGCACGCCGAGGGCTCCTAAGAAACTTGAAGCACGGCCCATATGGTCGACAAGTCAGCAAGTTTCTCAGGCGGGTCGATCCGCACGCCGGGTAGGGACGCTTTCATGGAAGTTCACTGCTACGAGGTGCCAGTGTGAGCACTTTCTTGCACGACTACCTTGCACGACTACGGCGTGCCTCAGACGGACATGCCGAGGGCTTTCATGGAAGTTCACTGGTACAAGGTGCCAGCGTGAACACTTCCCTGCACGATTACGGCGTGGCCGACCCGGGCCCGCTGAGGGCTCCTACGGTATACGAACGGTGCCTTGCGCGCCTTGCTGCTCGCACCAATGTGGACCCGGGTGATACCATTGTCCTGTATGACCAATTCACCGGCTATCTAAGCCTGTCGAGGGACTAATGCGCTGGTTCATCCTCATGATGTTGTTGGCCGCTTCGCCGTTTTCGAGCGGAGCTTCAATGCTCGAGAAGGTGCTTGGTAACAACTCCGATGAGTCGGCGTCGCAGAAATTCCTTCCGAAGCAGCGTTCGAGTGTATCGCGCAAGGAAGTCGCGGAACTCGTCAAGCGCCGGTATGGGAACAGCCGGATTCTGAGCATTGTACTGGTCGAAGGAAAGGGCCCTGCTACGTATCGTGTCAAGATGCTGTCGGACTCCGGGGTCGTAAAGCATGTCTATGTGGATGCGGTTGATGGAGACGTCTTTGAATAGGTCGCTGATGACCAGGACTTCTGCCGGAGCCATCAGGACCTCTGCCAGGTTCTTTTCCTCGCCCATTCCCGGGATCTGTTCAAGGGCCTTGAGATGAGCAAGAGGCATCTGTTGCTGGTGGAAGACGAGAAGGAACTTCGAACCCAACTGGTCGAACTGTTGGAGCGACATCACTTTACGGTCGATGCCTGTGAAGATGGTACCCAGGGGCTGCTCTTCGGCGTGAAGTACCAGTATGACATCGCTGTGATTGATCTCGGCCTGCCAAGGCTTCCCGGCAAGGCGGTGATCGAAGGCTTGCGGAAAGAGGGCAGGGACTATCCCGTTCTGATTCTGACGGCGCGTGGAGACTGGCAGGACAAGGTCAATGGCCTTGCCGCCGGGGCGGATGATTACCTGGTCAAACCCTTCCATGTGCAGGAGTTCCTGGCAAGGCTCGAGGCGCTGATGAGGCGCGCGACGGGTCAGTTCAAATCTGAAATGGAATTTGGCCCCCTCACGCTTGACAGCAAGGGCAAGCGGGTTGAGGTGGCTGGCCGCAAGATTGAATTGACCGCCTATGAATTCAATCTGCTGGAATACCTGATGCAGCATCCCGGTGATGTGGTGTCCAAGACGGTGCTCACCGAGCACCTCTATGATCAGGATTTTGACCGGGACAGCAACGTCATCGAGGTCTTTGTCGGCCGCCTGCGCAAAAAAATCGACCCGGACAATGAGATCCGTCCTATTGAGACGGTGCGCGGCCAGGGATATCGATTCACCCTGGAAAAATAAGCCAATGCCCGGACTGAGGGGACCTCACAGCCTGCGCGGTCGCCTGCTGTTGAGCGCGACGCTGGTCCTTGTGATTTTTCTTGGCTTGACCGGTGTCGTTCTGGATAGCGCGTTCAGGGACAGTGCCGAGCAGTCGGTGTCAGAGCGGCTACTGCTGCATATCTATGGTCTGCTGGCCGTGAGTGACCAGGCTGATGGCGAACTGAACCTCGCGGAAACGCTTCCGGAACCGCGTTTCAACCGGCTTGGAACCGGCGTCTATGGCATCGTCCTGGATGATGCCGCTGATGAACTCTGGCGGTCACCCTCGGCCCTCGATCTGCCCCTGGTCGGTGAAGATCTTCGTCGCCTGGTGGCGGATATCAGGGCGGGGCGGCCGTCGTTTGGTCGAGTCCCGGATCGTGAGTACTTCTATATCGCCTATCGGGTCCTGTGGGAGGCGTCTGACGCTTCCCTGACCGCCTACACGTACCTCGTGCTTGAGAACCTCGGGCCATTTCAGAGCGAAGTGAGTGCCTTTCGTAATAGTCTGTGGGGATGGCTGATGGGGGTTGTGGTGGTGCTGGTGTTCGTGCAGGCGGTCGTCATGGGTTGGGGCCTGATCCCGCTTCGCCAGCTGGCGGATGACCTGAAGGCCATCGAAGATGGACGGCAGGATTTCCTGGGCGGTGACTATCCGACTGAAATCGAGGGGGTTACCCGGAACCTGAACCTGCTCCTGAAGAACGAGCGGCAGCAGCGCGAAAAGTATCGTACGACTCTGGCTGACCTTGCCCACAGTCTCAAGACGCCCATGGCGATCATTCGCGGGGCTGTTGCCAATGTCTCTGGAGACCCCGAGGCCGAGCGATCGCTTGGTGAACAGATTGGCAGAATGGATGAAATCATCGCCTATCAGCTGGAACGGGCCATGACGCGATCCTCCAAACTGATCGGAAAGGCGATTGAAGTGGGTCCCGTTGTGGAACGTCTGGTGGCGGCGATTTCAAAGGTCTACCGGGACAAGGAGATGTCTTTCGACATCGATGTGGAGCAGGATGCCCGATTTTTTGGCGACGAGCGGGATTTGATGGAGCTGCTGGGTAACGTCCTCGACAATGCCTGTAAGTATGGCGCCAGGGAGGTCAGGCTGGGGATTCGACCTGAGTCGGATGTACTACACATTGTGGTGGAAGATGACGGCCGCGGGATCGACGTTGGAAGCCGTGAGGCCGTGTTGGCCAGGGGTGCCCGGTTGGACAGCCGGGAGGCCGGACATGGTATTGGTCTTGCCGTCGTGGCGGAGATCGTGGATCGGTACGGTGGAGTCATCCGGATCGATCAATCCTCGATGGGTGGCGCCAGGGTCAGCGTTCAGCTTGCTGCATGAATTGATCTTCCACTGCCTGCAGCCGCTCTTTCAGACAGCCATGGCCGCGGCCGAGCGGCAGTCGATGAAAATCCTCGATGGCAGATCGAAGTTGCTCCGCGTCGGAGCGCTGGTCCCGGATACCCTGACCAAGGCCTTGCCGGAGCCGCTCGAGGCGCAGCTCCATGCGCAAGGATTCGCCCTCTTGCCTCTCGATACCGGTCAGCATCTCGGCTTCAACGCACAGACGTTCTGCACGTTCCCGCACCGCCGGGGTTGAAGGTTGTTGACTGGCCTCCCGACGGGCCAGCAGGTCGGCCTCCAGGTCCGGTGGCAGACTGATGTCGCTGATCCAGGTCGATTCCGCCGCTCCCGGATCGAGCTTGCCTTCCTCAAGCATATGGCAGATCTTGACCTTTCGCTGGTATTCTCGTTTGTGCTCGTCAATCCTGGCCTGTCTTTGTTGGGCCCGGTTAGCGGCGTCCTGTGCCGCTTTCAGCTGATCGTGTTTGTGGCGTGCGAAAGCTGCGTCACAGGCGCTCCTGAACGATTTCCAGAGCTTTTGATCCGTCGCGCGATCGGTGACCCCAATCTGTTTCCAGTCCTGCTGCAGTCGCCGGGCGTACCCAATCAGAACCTGAGAGTCCTGCTCCTGATCGAGCCGGAGTTTGAGCGCGTCGATGATCTGTCGCTTGCGTTCGTGATTTCGGGTTTGTTCCTGTTCAAGTTGTTCCTGGATCGGCCGGATGGCGGCAAAGAAGCGTTTGTTCAGTGGGCGAATGGATCGCCGTGGAATATCGGTTAGCTGGCGCCAGGCCGTATGGCTTCGGTGCAGCATCGAGGCCACCTGTCGAAAATCGGTGGATTCCCATGTGGGCCTGGTGGAACCTCCGGCATCTATCGTGGCAACTGGCGTTGCAACCATTGTGGCAACAAAGCGCTCAAGCTCCTCACAGATGGCTTCCTTTTCCCGACGGTTGGCCTCGCGCTCCTTGTCCCGGGCTGCGAAGTGAGCCGCGCAGGGTGCGTAAGCTGCATCGCTGGCCGCCTTGAAGCGAGCCCAGAGGCGCTGGGCTTCCTTTGAGTTTGAGGCTCCGAGGCTCTGCCACTCCTTGTGCATTCGTTTGATTTTTCTAGCTTTTTGTTCGAGCGCCAAACTGGATTGACCCAGAGAAATCATGCGTTCAAACAGGGCGTGCCGTTTGGGGGTGGTCACGAAGGCCTGCCAGTCCTGTAATTCATGCAGGCGCTGTGACAGTGTCCTGAACGTCTCTTTCAGGGAATCGCATAGCCGTGCCTGATGAATCTCCCTGTGCCGCTTCTCGGCCTCACGGAGCATTCCCTTATCCAGGGCTGCCTTCAGTTCGCTTATCTGGGTCTCCAGGCGATTTGACGCCTTGTGGGGACCGCAGGAATCGTGAGCAGCGTGAATCATCGCCCATCCCCTGGTGTATTGGCCATGAGTTGTGCTGGTAGGTTCCGATAACCGGGTCAGAGGTTCTGCCCGGTCTCGTCCGTCAGACGGACATCCGAAATATCCCTGACCACTTGCCCCGCAGCCTGTGGCCGGAAATCAGCTACAGGCTATTGTGCGTACCGTCACACAGGGGCTGATTCTTACTGTTCTTGCAGCCGCAGAAATATACGGTCTTGGACTCACTGGCATCGAACTTCTTCGGGACAAACTCTGTTGTCTTGTGGGAACCATCGCAGAAGGGCTGGTTCTTGCTCTGGCCACATGCACACCAGAAATAGGACTTGCCCTGTTCAACTTCTACGGCAAAAGGGGACTTCTGTGCAACGACAGGATCGGCCATGTTCTTACTCCATGAGAATGTGACAGAGGATAGGCGAGGGCGCCAGTACAGGTCAAGAAACGTTAGGTTCACGGGCGGCCCGGTGGCTACGAAACATCTTGAAATCATGGCCTCGTAGAGGGCTAAATGGCGGGACATTCAACAGTGAGAGGGAGTGACCGATGTCGGAGATCCCGGATTGGTTCTGGCAGGCTGTGGAAACGCAAACCCGGGACGGGTCGGTCGAGGTGGATGATGTGGACATCCATTTTCAGTCCTGGAGCGATCAGGGCCAGCCCGGTCTGCTATTCGTTCACGGTCACAACGCCCATGCGCACTGGTGGGATTTCATTGCCCCCCGATACAAGGACGCCTGGCAGACCGTTGCACTGGATCTGTCCGGTATGGGCGATAGCGATCATCGGGATCAATACAGCACAGATGGTTTTGCCAGAGAGATTCAGGCTGTGGCAGACGCAGTGGGGATGCCGGACAATACCATAGTCGTCGCACACAGCTTTGGCGGCATCATGGCGCTTCGTGCCGTGGCGTCAAATCCGGCCCGCTTCAAGGGACTCGTCCTGGTGGATTCCGGCGTGAAGCATCCGGATGACGAGCGACCGGCCGATGTCGAACGCTGGACGAAACCCAAGATCTACCCCTCCCAGGAGGTGGCCCGGTCCCGATTTCGACTGCAGCCTCCACAACAGTGTGACAACGACTATCTGGTCCAATACATCGCTCGGAATTCTATCGATCGTATCGATGAAGGCTTTGTCTGGAAGTTTGATGACGAACTCAATGCCCGCATGACTCATACCGGGGACTCGTCAGATGACCTTCGAAATGCAACGTGCAAACTCGCGCTCATCTATGGTGCCAACAGTGCCTCGTTCAGTGCCAGAAGCGCTGCCCATATGAAGGAACTACAGCCATCCCTGGAGGTGTACGAGATTGCCGATGCCCGTCATCATCTGTTTCTCGATCAACCCGAGGCATTCATGGACCAGCTCTCCTCCATCCTGGAAACCTGGTGATCGCGAAAGATTGCGAAGCAATTTTTCGCCAG
>JAQBUI010000004.1 GCA_027624035.1 Pseudomonadota bacterium
CACTGGTACAAGGTGCCAGCGTGAACACTTCCCTGCACGACAACGGCGTGGCCGACCCGGGCACGCTGAAGGCTCCTAACTGACTGAATCACGCCACGACTATGTCGCGGTGGTGTCGGATCAGGGACTGTGGCACGGTGCCGACACCTCCCGCAGCGCAGCCAGTCGATCTGTCCCTTGCCCTGATCGAGTGGGTTTCCGGGCTACTGACAGTGACCGCCATAGTGCCCGCCATGAGACCCATCGTTTCATGGCATGGTCGGCTGACCAATGGTGATCCGTTGATCGGCTTGCAGCGTCTGAATCGTCACCTCGCCATCGGGCCAGGTCACGGTGATTTCCGCTTCCGTTGCCGGGCCCAGGCCAAAGTGCACCTCATAGGGGTTGTGAGAAACGTAGTTGTTGCTGCCACCCATCTCACGGGTCTGCCGCTGCCCGGTGGGAACCACGAGGGCGATGTGCGCGCCAATGCCGAATGTATTCATACCCGCACCCCTTAGACGAAGGGTCAGGAAGTGGTTGTCATTGTCCGAATCATTTCGATAGAGCACCAGGTGATCGGGGGAGTTATTGGTAATCAGTATGTCTATATCGCCGTCTCGCTCCACATCGAAACAGGCGACACCCCTGCCCTGGCCGACGTCTGCAAGGCCAACCTCCACTGCCCGCTCCATGAATTCGCCGCCTCCCAGGCCATGGTAGAACCGTACCCGGTCTGCGGTGAAATCGCCGATCGGCCCGTCGATCCAGCCGTTCACGTGAAAGATGTCCAGACGGCCATCGTTGTCGAAGTCGGCAGCACAGGCACCCCATCCCCAGCCGCCATTGGCCACGCCACCGGCCTCGGTCACGTCTGCGAATACCCCGTTGCCATCATTACGATACAGGCGATTGCCAAACCGCACGCCCCCGATGACATCCAGGTTGTAAATCGACGTCACAAACCAGTCCATGTCTCCGTCGTTGTCATAGTCGCCTACGGCCGCGCCCATCCCGGACTGATCCTTGATCACCTGCCGATCGGTGATCCTCGTAAACGTGCCGTCATCGTTGTTGCGGTACACCTGGCTCTCCTCGAAATCCGATACCATCAACAGATCACCATCACCATCGTTGTCGATGTCGCTGAAGTTGGGCGTAAAGCTCCAGTCTGTGTCCAGCTCAACGAGGGTATCGGCTATTCCTGACTCGATGCTGGTACTCGTAAATGTCAGGTCGCCGTTGTTGCGCCACACGGTCTCTGTATCTTCCCGGGGCTGGCGCTGCGTGCCCCAGTGGGCCAGAAACAGGTCAAGGTAGCCATCCTTGTCATAGTCGTAGCAGGTGGCCGAAATGGTCGTCTCCGCCGTCATCGAGATTCCCGAGGCCGTGGTGATATCAACGAACCGACCGTCACGATTCTCAAACAGGGCTGCGGCACCACCCTTGACGCTGCCAATAAAAAGATCAAGATCACCATCCCCATCGATGTCCCCGAAGGCGGGGCCACTGGCCCAGTTCACAAGATCCAGCCCCAGATCAGCGCTGGTTTCTTCCAGGACGCCGCCTTCGTTGGCGTAAAAGTGATTCGGGTCCCGGTTGCCACCCACCACAAGCAAGTCCACAAAGCCGTTACCATCGACATCTGCCGCGGCCACACCACCACCCATGAAGCGTACCCTCTCGGCCTCCAGTTCTTCCGTATAGGGCCGGTTCAGCCTGCTTTCGCTGGTTCTAGTGAAGACGATGGCGTCATTGGTGGCAGGTGGGTCGTTGTTGACCGGGGGCGTGGGCGCCGGCGCCCGTGCTGAGCCACCACTACCACCACCACAACCATAGACACTCAGGCAAACAATCAAGACAATGCATTGGTACATCGGATCACCGGACGCAGCAGGTAGTCTGCTCTGGTCGCCAGTATGACCAGCACGCGATGCAGGTGGATTCGGAAATCCGTAGCCGGTATTTCTAGAGAGCGTACGCAAGATTTGCAGATGCGCTTTAACCGCCCGGAGGATCGAATATGAGTTCAAGGTAGTTATCGCGGAAGAGGCTTTAATCAGATATTCCCCAGTCTACAAAAAGAGTGATCGGGTTGACATTCAATCCCACGGAAGGCCACTCATTGATCGAACCCTGGCTGTGCCTTTGGTCATCATTGAACGGAGCGTATACTGGCGGTGGGTGGTCCCTGGAGGTGAAATTCTGAGCAGATACATACTGAGTCGCGTCATTATCCTCCTGGTAGTGACCCTTGTGACAAGCTGCGGAGGTGGGGGCGGTGGGCCCTCGTCACAGCCGGCAACATCAACGGACTCACACCTCGAAGTATCGGGCGGGTCGGGCACTGGGGTGTTCAAGGCTGGCGAGGTCGTTTCCGTCAGCGCGCAAGACGCCCAGCAAGGCTACTACTTCTCTCACTGGTCCAGCAACGACGGCGGCGTGTTTGACGATCCCCGCGCGCGGAGCACGAGGTTCGCCATCCCGGACGCCGGCATCATCAGAATCAGGGCGAACTTTGTTCCAGGGGTCGCCCCCGACCGCGACGTATCCGTTGCCCGGCGCTGGAGCGAGGTTCTGTTGCAGGCGATCCGCAATGATTTTGCACGCCCCACCGTCCATGCACGCAATCTGTTCCATATCTCATCTGCCATGTACGATGCCTGGGCGACTTACGCCGAGGCAGAACGTCCATGGCTGCTGGGCGGCTCAAGGGCCGGGGTGGAGTGCCCGCTTCCCTCACTGGCCCTGCCGGACGATACCGAAACAGCAAGAACCCGGGCAATCAGCTATGCCGCCTATCGAATCATTCGCCACCGGTTTGTTGACTCCCCGGGGGCCAGTCGTATTACCAGTGACGCGAATGCATTGATGGGTCTGCTCGGGTTTGATGTCAATGACATGTCAACAGACCTCGGCTCCGGTTCTGCCGCTGCGCTGGGCAATCATATTGCACAGTGCTATATCGAATTCGGACTGGCAGATGGAGCAAACGAAGAGAACTACTATATCAACCGACACTACGTTCCCGTGAACCGGGAATTGCGGCCTGAATTGCCGGGCAATCCACTCATCAGCGATCTGAACCGCTGGCAACCCCTGCTGCTGATTGAGTTTGTTGATCAGGCAGGCAATCCCACGGTCCAGCGGGAGGGCACGATTGCATTCGGTGGTCCGAATCAGCCGGAATTCCTCAGCCCCGAGTGGGGTGCCGTGGTGCCGTTTGCGCTGTCCGATGATGACCTGACGGTTTATCAACGGGACGGCTTTGACTACTGGGTCTATCACGACCCTGGCATGCCACCCACCATCGAAGGAGATCTGGCGGATAACCACAAGTGGGCCTTTTCCCTGGTCTCCATCTGGTCGTCCCATCTTGACCCGGAAGACGGCGTGATGATTGATATTTCACCCGCCAGCCTAGGCAATATCCAGACCTACCCCACAGCTTTCGAGGACTATCCGTCGTTCTACAACACCCTGGACGGCGGCGATGCCAGTATTGGCTATGATGTCAATCCGGCTACGGGCGCGCCCTATGAGCCGCAGATGGTTCCAAGAGGTGACTACACGCGGGTCCTGGCAGAGTTCTGGGCCGACGGTCCGGAGTCGGAAACGCCTCCCGGGCACTGGTTTGTCATCCTCAACGAGGTGAACGATCACCCGCTGCTGGTGCGGCGCTTTGCCGGTTCAGGCCCGGTACTCGATCTGCTGGAGTGGGATATCAAAGCGTATTTCGTTCTCGGGGGGGCCATGCATGACGCGGCGGTGACCGCCTGGGGCATCAAGGGCTGGTATGACTATATTCGTCCCATTTCCTCTTTGCGGGCCATGGCAGACCTGGGGCAGAGTTCTGATGAGAACGCGCCGTCCTATCATGAGAACGGCATTCCCCTGCAGGACGGTCTTATTGAACTGGTGCAAGCCGGTGACCCGCTGGCAGGTGACGGCAACGAGCATGTTGGCAAGATCAAGCTCAATGCCTGGCGCGGCCCTGACTTTGTTGAGGACGCTGCCAGCGATCATGCGGGAGCAGGCTGGATTCTGGCAGAAAACTGGTGGCCCTATCAGCGCCCGACGTTTGTTACGCCACCGTTCGCGGGGTACATATCAGGCCATTCCACCTACTCCAGGGCAGCCGCGGAAGTGATGACGGCGATCACCGGAGATGCCTATTTCCCCGGAGGCATGAGCGGCTTTGACATTGCCCGGGACGAATTTCTGGTATTTGAAAATGGCCCGAGTGTGGACATGACGCTGCAGTGGGCAACCTATCGCGATGCCTCGGACCAATGCAGCCTGTCCAGAATCTGGGGCGGTATCCATCCGCCTGTCGATGACATCCCCGGGAGACTGATCGGCATCAGGATTGGTACCGATGCATTCAGCCACGCACTCACCTTCTTTGAGGGGGCCAGCCCCTAGCAGCGATTCACGGCATGTCTCAGGCATGCCGCTTTGTGCAAGAAAGTTGCTCACCTGGCGCCTCGTATCAGTGATCTTCCATCAAGGTCTCGATCGGACCCGCCAGATCGTCTGCCATCCGATTGACCTGTCCGACACCTGTCGAGGGGCAAGCCACGGGTAAGTTAGCTTTCAGTGATATCCCGGATTGCCGTGTTGATTACCAAGGGAGACATGGGCAGGACAGTGTAGAATCGCCGATTCCCGGACAGGCCTTATACCTTGACAGACCATCATGACCCATACGGTGCGTTGCGCATCCCCCTGTTCCGCAACTTCCTGGTGACCACCTGCCTCGTTGGCATGGGAACTGCGGCCCAGGGCCTCGCCATCGGCTGGGAGGTCTATGACCGCACAGAGAAGGCACTGTCTCTGGGTCTGGTTGGGCTGGTGCAGGCCATTCCCATGTTGCTCTTCACGTTGCCTGCCGGATACCTGGCGGATGTCTTCGACCGGCGCAAACTGATGATGTGGAGCCTTCTGGGCGCCACCGTTTCCTCACTGGCCCTGGGCATCGCAAGCTACCACAACGCACCCATCGAGTGGCTCTATGTCTTGCTGTTCATTGATGCAACGTTTCTCCGTATCGGCTGGCCAGCGCGCTCCGCCATTATGCCGCTGCTGGTCCCACATGAGTTGTTCGAGAATGCGGTCAAGTGGCGAACCAGCCTGATGCAGGTCACAGGGATTGCGGGCCCGGCGATTGGAGGCATCGTGATCGCCATCAATATTCAGGCCGCGTATTTCCTGAGCGCACTGTCTTCTGCGGCGTTTATCCTTTTTCTTTCGGGCATGCGCCTACCCGAGGCACCGCGGAGCCATCGCGGAAACATGATCGGTCAGGTGGCTGAAGGGTTGAGGTTTGTGTGGCGGCGTCAAGTGCTGCTTGGCGCAATTTCTCTTGATCTCTTTGCCGTGTTGCTGGGTGGCGCGGTCTATCTGCTGCCCATCTTCGCCCGCGATATTATTGATGCCAGCGCCCTTGGACTTGAACCTGAAGAAGTCCTTGGATGGCTGCGTGCCGGTCCTGCCGCCGGTGCCGTGGTCATGGCGCTGCTGCTGGCATACCTGCCACCGATCAGGCGGTCCGGGCACATTCTTTACTGGTCGGTTGCCGGATTTGGCGTCGCCACGATTGCGTTCGGATTCTCTACTCACTTCTGGCTGTCAATGGCGGCACTGGCACTGACCGGCGCATTCGATAACATCAGCATGGTCATTCGGCAGGTCATTACCCAGATGAGTACGCCAAACGAAATGCGAGGTCGGGTTTCAGCCGTGAGTTCCATCTTCGTTGGCTCTTCCAATGAACTGGGTGGCTTCGAATCAGGGCTGGTAGCAGAACTGACCACACCGGTCATCTCGGTGGTCGCAGGGGGAGTTGGCACCCTGCTCGTGGTCGGCAGCTGGTGTGGGCTGTTTCCCCGGCTGCTGTCGCTGGGCCCGCTTTCGTCCTTGACGCCGGAGCGACTCGCTGCGGAGACGAAGTAGACCAGCCTGACGTCATTAGACTGGGAAATCCCTGCTCACGGTCCTTTTCCGCGACCGCTGCGTTGGCGTGATGCCATCGATGCCGATAGGCACTCGAGGTTTCCGACACCACTAATCCGACCCGACTATTCCAACATAGCGTCTATAAAAGCCACCCGGCGAGGTCATCAGTTCACGGTGTGAGCCCTGTTCCCTGATGATGCCGTCCTCCAGGAAAACGATCGAGTCTGCGCGGCGTACCGTGGACAGTCTATGTGCAATGATAATGAGCAGGCGGTCCTTTGCCAGCGAGTCCAGGGATTCGAACAACCTGTTCTCCGTTTCCGGGTCGAGGGCCGCGGTGGGTTCGTCGAGAATCAGAACCCGGGCGTTTCTGACCAGACCGCGTGCAATACAGAGCCGCTGTTGCTGCCCCACGGAAAGCGTATTACCAGACCGGCCGAGAACGGTGTCGATGCCCTGGGGCATCTCGTCAACAAAGTCGCTGCACCCGGCCATGGTCAGTGCGGCAATGATCTCGGCGTCGCTCGCGTCAGGGTTTGCGAGCAGCAGGTTATCCCGGATGCTCTCAGCCAGCAGCAGGTGCTCCTGAAAGACGTAGGCGATGTGGCTGCGGATGCTGTCAATGTCCAGTTCATTCATGTCACGCCCGTCAAACAACACGCGGCCTCGCGTGGGTTTCAAAAAACCGGGTAGCAGATAGGCGAGGCTGGTTTTTCCAGCACCGGACGGTCCGACGAAAGCGACGACCTTACCTAGTGGCAGGTCCAATGAGATGTCCTTGAGTGCCTGCCTTCCATCCGGGTAGGCATAGTCAACGTGTTCGATAGTGATCCCCTGGCTGATTGCAGGCAGCAACTCGGGACCAGAGAGATCGTCGTCCGACGGATAATCGATGAAGTAGAAAATCCGCCGGGCGGGGGCCAGCTTGATCTGCGCGTTGAGCCAGAATCCGCCCAAGCCTGCCGCGCTCACCACAATCCCGTAAAATATCCCGAACAGGACACCAAAGTCACCAGGAGACATCGCTCCCTCGATGACGCTGTCGGTGATGAGTATCGTGACGTATGTACCAAGACCGAGTACCACCACCCCGGCACTGACAAACAGCAACGTACCTACGACGATCGCGGCGCGTTCACGAAAATAGGATTCCTCACTGCGTTTCGCAAACCGCTCCGTCTCCTGCTGCATGCCACCCAGGCTTTGCACGGCGTCGATGCTAGAGACGGTCTCTTCCAGTGCATTGGTGGTAGCAGAACCCGCCGAGCGTTTGGTCTGGTGGATGCGCCGCATGATACCGGCCACTGGAAACGTGATGACAAAGACGATCGGTAGCGCCAACCAGGCGATCCAGACAAGCTCCGGCGCGGTGGTACCGTACGAATACTCGATCAGGTACATGTTGATGACAACACCCAGGATTGAAAAGAACATCTCCACGGTCATGCCAACGCAGGCGAGCGGAATGCTGGCACTGTCGTAAAGTACGCGATAGATCGAGTCACCCGTGCGCTTTTCAGTCAGCAATGACATTGGCAGGCGTGTCAGCCGTTGAAACAGTCGGGTACGAATACTGTCAGCGATGCCCTGGGTCAGCCGGACGGACACCCAGTAGTCCACGAGCCCGATCAGACCGCCCGAGGCTGAAAGCCCGTCACTCACCTTGTTTTCGGATGCGGAGGTCTCGTCCAGGCCGGCATATTGGCTCCCGTACGTACCCACATGGTTGATGCCAGCCCGGGTGCCGATCAACAGCAGCGCGATGCAGTAGCCGATTGACAAGGTGAACATGATCTCGGTGGGTGACATCCCGGTCAGGTAGTCAACGATGGGATGCATAAATGGCGGGTAGGGCGCCTCGTTGTCGGTGAAGGGCTTCTGCAGCAGGACGTTATCGATCACGATTTTTGAGAGCCACGGCAGCATCAACGTGGGTAACACCATGCCCAGCTGGAACAGAAATTTGGCGGCAAACAGACCCTTTACATGCCTCAGTATGGCGATACATCGGCCGAGCAATAAAAGGGCTTCACCCGAGGTGATTTCAGTGTCGGTATCAATACGGTCGTCATAGTGCGCCTCGCCGATAA
Source organism: Pseudomonadota bacterium (assembly GCA_027624035.1). Taxonomy (GTDB): domain Bacteria; phylum Pseudomonadota; class Gammaproteobacteria; order Pseudomonadales; family Azotimanducaceae; genus UBA7455. The sequence goes on from JAQBUI010000004.1 coordinate 8,028, forward strand.
ATCTGTTGACCACGCCGTCCTGGTCTTGGTCCACCTGGGCTTCACTCATCGTGGCTGACCTCGCCAGACTGCAGGCTGGCATCGAAAAATGCCGCATAACGGCCCGGTCGAGCCAGCAGTTCCTCGTGGGTGCCGACCTCTTTCAGGTGGCCATCTTCAAGAAAGGCAATCTGGTCAGCGTTGCGGATCGTCGACAGTCGGTGGGTGATCAGAAAGACGATCCTGTCTTTGCCCCAGACCGCCAGGTTGTTCATCACCGCCAACTCGGTTTCTGCATCCAGCGATGCGGTCGGTTCATCCAGCACCAGTACTGGCGTGTTGCGCACAATCGCTCGTGCAAGCGAGAGCCGCTGCCGCTGACCGGTGGAGAGTTTTCCGCCCCGTTCACCGAGTTCCGTGTCATAGCCCTGCTCCATCGCGTCGATGAAATCATCGGCGCAGGCAACCCGGGCCGCGGCGACGACGTCACTGCGGCTCACGTTCTTCACGGCATAGCTGATGTTGTCTGCAACGGTGGCGGCAAACAGAACATTGCGTTGCAGTGCGATGGCGGTGTTGTCGCGGACATCCTGAACACGCATTTCACGCAGATCGGTGCCGTTAATCAGTACGGCTCCCTGGTCCGGATCATACAGACGCAGCAACAGTGACATCAGCGTTGACTTGCCCGCGCCGCTGCTGCCGACAATCGCGGTAATGGTCCCGACCCGCGCGGTCAGATCAACGCCCTTGAGGATTTGCAGTGAGCCCTCATAGGAGAAGTGCACGTCCCGCCATTGAATCTCGGTGATTGGATCAGGAAAGGGTACGGGTGAAGCCGGGTCAACCACCTCCGGTTCGAGGTCAAGCAGATAGAACGCCCGTTCAAGACCAATAAACAGGTCCTGCAGGAGGGCCCAGCGCCTTACCAGACCTGATGATTCAAACATCGTGCCGGTCAGACGACCACGGGCGTCCTGGAAGGCGCCGAGGTTCCATACGGCGTAACCGATCAGCGTTGCGACAGCTGCGCCAAGAAATGTCTCTCGTTCATCAAGTACCCAGACGACGATGATGTATTCGGTGGCAATAATCAGCAGGAGGCTGAGCGATCGTGTCACCAGGTCCAGCACGACGACAGTCATCCGCATATACAGCGCGGCATCCAGGGCGTTTCTGGAATCGGTATGGAAACGGTCGAGGATGCGCTTCTCGCCCTGGTTTGCCTTGACGACCTTGAGCGCGGTCATGCTTTCCTGTAGCCGCGACAGCAGGTCACTGTTGGTGACCCGGTTGGCCAGCGCCCGGAACCGCAGTTGTGGCGTCATCACCGCGGTCACGATGACCATGGGGATGATCACCACGACGCAGGCAACGGCAATTCTTGGATCGAAGAAAGCGATGAATACGAGCCCTGTCAGGATGCCATAGATCTGCATCACGGGTCCCACGACGGCAGACTGTATCAGACTCGTGATTGTCGATGAGTCCTTGTAGATACGAAAAATCGCATCACCCACCCTGGACTGGGCGTGAAACCGCAGCGAGAGGTGTTCCGCCTTGGTCATCATGGCGACCCGCAGGTTCTGGTTGATCATCTGCCAGATCCAGATGTTGTAGTAGAACAGCAGTGTACCGATGGGTATTAATACGACGCCGAGGACCAGCGCCCAGATGATGGTGTGGTTGCGTACCACCTTCCGCTGTTCGGCGGTGAGAGAATCCGCTTCATTGACGTTGTCTTCGATGTCGTGGGTCACATAGGACGAATCGACAAACAGGATCGCTGCCTGCAGGGGTTGCAGTTTGTCTCCCACCAGTATCTTGTTGTTGAAGATATCAGTCGCGACCAGGGCAGCGCCGGCAACCAGCAGGGCGGCGAGCCCCCCTGTTCCCATCAGGAACAGGACGTGCCTGACGAGCGGTTTCATGTACGGCCATGCGCGGAGGATCAGCTGCCCGATGCGTCGCAGGCTGATGGGCGGAAACTCGTCGAAGTAATGGCTGATGTCAGTCATAGGTGCTCTCTGGTGAGGTCCTCAGCATCTCGCAGGAGGCGGCGACACAGTTGTGGCCCCTTCAGTAATGATTGCCTGATGCTCAGTGATTCCAGCGAGAGAGTAGAGGATACAGAGGTCTCGATGAAGACAAAAGATCGGGCACCCGGATAGTTCACCCGATACGGGGATACAATTACAGTGATGGGATCTTGACCCCTCAATTTGACCCCGAGACCTTCCATTGGATGAATCGAATCATAGAAGAGATCTGACCCAGTGACCGTACGGACCCTTAAACGATACATCCGCGAGCACTACGACATCTGGTCCAGCCCGTTACATGGCATTGAGCACTGGCAACGGGTCTGGGAGTTCGGTCGATCCATCGCGCGGACGACTGATGCTGATATCGAGATCGTCGAGTACTTCGCGTTTCTCCATGATTGTCAGCGATGGGACGAGGGCACCGATCTGGCCCACGGTCCTCGCGCCGGGATGTTTGCGATACAACACAGAGAATTGTTCGATCTGACACAATCACAGTTCCGGGTGTTGCTCCGGGCTGTTTCGGGACACACCGCGGCGATGCCAGGGTGTGCAGCCGCTCAGAACCCTACTCTCGCGACCTGCTGGGACGCGGACAGACTGGACATCGGCCGGGTGGGGCTCACGCCGGACCCTCGTTTCATGTTCACAGACATGGCGAAAGCGCTGACGACCGTTGGTGAGCGAGGACCGTAAAGACACCCTCTTTCTTTCTTCAGCAAATATCCTGATGGCAGCGGTTACCTGCGGTCAGTGCACCATATCTGACTCGCCAGCGTCACGTTCAGGTCGCCGATCAGATACGGAAAAACCGGATGCGCCGCTCTGATGACTCTTACGCGGCCTGAACCGTAGTGCCGCAAGCCACAAATCTGACGCACCAGCCGGCCTGACCGTTTCCTTGAGACGCCATAGTCGAGTCGCCTCCACCGATACGCTTGCGTATTCCCTCAGGGGTGTACCAGCGTGAAGCGCCGATCAACGTCCAGCATCTCGACCCGGCTGGTGGGCTGGCCCGGCCCGGGCCAGACGACATCAATTGCGAGGATCAGGTCATCCTCACCCAGGCCGAAGTGCAGAGTCGCAGGGCCGTGGGAGAGATAGGCGGTTCCGAAGCGCACCTCATCGACCTGGCTGCCGGAGGCCGTGGTCACCGTGACCCTCGCTCCGATCCCCTCGCGGTTGCCGCCGATACCAAGCAGGTCGATCACGACGTAGTGATGGCCATTGTCATGATCATTCCTGAACACCGTCGGGGAGTTGCCGCTGTTGGCGATGAAGATGTCAACCCGGCCGTCAGCGTTATAGTCGGTACAAATCAGCCCCCGGCCCTGCCCTGTATGGTTAATACCCAGTTCCATGGCGCGCTCCGTGAACGTGCCATCACCATTGGACATGAACAGCCGCGAAGGATCATCATGGAACTGGGGCCTCGGTTCCTGGTAGCCATTGGTATGGAAGAGGTCCACGTGCCCATCGTTATCGAAATCCGCAAAGCAGCTACCCCAGCCCCAGTCCCCGTCGCGTACTCCGGCCTCATCCGTCACGTCCTCAAACGTGCCCTGGCCGTCCATGTTTCTGTACAGTCGATTGCCTGAATCGTTTGACGGTGCCCCGGGTGCCCAGATGCTGGATACAAACCAGTCCAGGTCGCCGTCACGGTCATAGTCGGCAACGGCAGAGCCCATGCCATTCTCGTCAGAGATCACGCTGGTGGTAAGGTCCAGGAACGCCCCGCCCGCGTTCTGCAATACCTGGCTCGCCCCCCAGTCGGACGCAATCAGCAGATCCGGCAGACCATCTGAATTGACATCGGTAAATGTCGGGGTAAAGGAATATTCGGATTCAAGACCCCGGCCCTCGGTCACCTTGATGGGGACCATGTCGCTGACATCGGAATACGTGGCTTCGCCATTGTTGCGCCATAGGTACTGGGTGTCTGCACTCGTGATCCCGGTTCCCCAGTGCGTGAAAAACAGATCCAGGTCCCCATCAAGGTCGTAGTCTGCAGCCGCCATGGACCAGGTCGCTCTGGTGATGTTGATTCCCGTATCACCGGTCCAGTTCAGGAAATTTCCAGTCCGGTCGTTCACGAATGTCTCCACGCCCCCGTACTGGGCGGAGATGAAGTCCTTGAAGCCGTCAGCGTCCATATCGATGAAATACCCGGCAAGGTCCATACTCGCTAACTCGATGCCACTATCGTCCACTTCGACAAAGCGGTCGCCATCGTAGCTGAACAGCTTGCCGGGTGTCGTGTGTCCGTGTGCCACATAAAGCTCAGGCCAGCCATCGTTGTCAACGTCAGCCATTGCGAGGCCACCGCCGGTCTTCTCAGCCTCGGTCAGTTCGCTGCCGGACACACTGGCGTCATAGCAAAGTCCGAGCTCTGTCGTGACGTTCGTGAACGCCAGGCCACCGGTTGCCTCGTCTCTGACACGACAGTGTGCCAGGGGTTCTGCAGCAGGTTCGTCCGCTGTGGTGTCAGAATCGATGTCAGCGGCGGTGCCCCTTGTGGGAATCTCGAGTGCAGAACCGCTACCACCCCCACACGCTGCCATACTGGCCAGGACAGCCAGAAGTATGATCGCCCTGCCACTGGCGTCCAGCATGCCCGTTCGGATGTTCTGTACCCTGTTCATCAGATGCATGCAGCCGACACGACTCATAGCCGAACCAACGGTTTTCCCCAGTGCATTCAATCAGATAGTTCGCGGTTTCTTGAAGTCCTTCTCCCGCTACCAAAAAATCCGGCTTCGACGTCTTTCACACCCCGGTCGATGGGTCTGCGAAGTTCAGCCCGATAGCGATCCATTTCCTCGAAGCCGGCCAACAAGGCTTCAAAACCTTTGTCGTTCATCCCGCGTCACTCATCACACGATCCGGATCTCGTTCGACCTTGAGTTTGAGTCCGAGACCATGGACTACTTTGGTAAAACTTGAGAGCTTCGGATTCCCGCTCGCAGACAGCATCTTGTACATGCTCTCCCGACCGAGCTCTGATCGCTGTGCAAGTCCACTAATGCCATCTTCCTGCGCCTCGGCAATGTTACGCAGCGCCATCAAGATCACCGCTGCATCGCCATCCACCAGCGCTTCGCTTAAGTATTCCGCCGCGACTTCAGGATCGCGCAGCACCTCGTTGTGGGTCGCTCTGACGTTACGTGCCATCTTGCTGTCTCCGTTTGTGTTTCTGCCAGTAGGCCCTTGCTTTCTTGATGTCCTTTGACTGCGTGGACTTATCACCCCCGCAGAGCAACAGGTACACCTGATTCGCCTCTTTGCCGTAGTACACCCGGTAACCGGGTCCATAGTGGATGCGCAGTTCACTCAAGCCATCACCAATCGGCTCACTGTCACCAAAGAGACCGAGTTCCATTCGGTCTACCTGCAGGATGATCCTTGCTTTCGCTCGCGCGTCCCGAAGCCCATTCAACCAGGTCGCATAGGGACTCTTGCCCTTTGCGTCTGTGTACTCGTTGATGGTGTGCTTCATCTCAGTCAAGTCGACATTGTATCCCATAGGATACATACCGTATAGACATTGATCGCCATCAGGATTCTGCGGCCTTTTTCCGCGATAGCTGCGTTGGAGTCAGCTTCCCTGGCTGATAGAAGGGTTCCGTCTCACCCTGTTCATCACGGATGTACCGATAAAAAAAGGCCCTCCGGCAATAACACCGGGAGGGCCTGTTCTACTTCAGGAACCGGCAGTCGCCTGCCAGCTTTTGCGACTATGTGCGAATCGCGTTACATCCGCCAATCAAACACCACACCAATTCGACGCGGATCGCTCAGCGTTCCCATGGGCGGGTACAGCGGGTTGGAACCGGCGTCCTGTGGCAGGTACGCGACCAGACCAATCTCATCCATCACGTTCTGGACAAACGCAGTCACCGTCAACTTCTCACTGGGTGAGGTCCAGGTGGCGCGCAGGTCCAGTCGATTGTAGGCGCGCAACTTCTGGGACTCGATATTCCGCACCAGGGGGTACCGCTCACCAGTGTAGTTGAACCAGCCTGACCACACGAATGAACCCGGAATCGACTCGAAGGAGTTCGCATATTCGAGTGTGATCGCGTATTTGTGCTCCGGCTGCTGAGGCAACCTGCTGCCGGTCCAGTCTCTGGGCCTGTTATACGGCGAGACCACCGTTTGCCCGGTTTCCTGGTCCAGATGCTGCCAGGAGCCAACCTGTGGATTGGGGTCGCCCTGCGTGGTCGCCGAGAACGTTCCAAGATCAGAGCCAAGGAAAGCGTAGAACCCACCGACCTTCAGTTGCTGGGTGATGTAGTAGTTACCCTCGATCTCAAAGCCCCAGACTTCCGAGTCCGGAATGTTGGTGGTGAACTCAACCAGGGGCGAGTCCGCAAAGGGCTCAAGGCACCCGAAGTCGTCTATCGGCGCACCCGAGCAGACCGGGAGACCGGCGTCCTGGGTGGCGACCTGCTGGCGATCATCATAGTCCTGGAAAAATGCTGCAGCGCGCATGTTCAATCGCTGATCCAGGAACAACCCTTTAACGCCGGTCTCGTAGTTGATCAGCGTCTCTTCCTTGATCGGTGGATTGTAGATACTGGAATCGTTGAAACCACCGGCACGATAGCCCGTGGAAACACGACCATAGATCATGGCGTCATCGGTCGGCTTGTATTCCACACCGACATTCCAGATGACCTTGCTCCAACTCGGTTTGGGGTCGACGCCCAGTACCGTGCCCGGCTTCTCCGACGTTGCGTAGGTGTAGATCACCGGCGTGTCAAATGCATCACCAATATAGGCGATGTCCTTCTGCCAGTAGATGAACTGAACTTCCCGGTACTTTGTGTCCTTGGTATGGCGCAAACCACCCGAGATGGACCACCTGTCATCATGCTCGTAGGTACCGTGGACGAAATACGCCTCGGCCTCCATCCGAGCATCCGTACCAAAATAGTTCACGTTGACGTGGTCGTTGCCTTCCGTGCAGAACGTCTCGTCTCCACCCCAGTTTGCCCAGGAGTCATCGAAGATCGGCCCGCAGGTGGCAAAGGTGTCCAGATGCGCGCCATCCCAGGCAAAGTCGTCTCTGGATACAGCCCACAGGTTGTAACCCTCATGCTGGTAGTAACCGGCGATGAAATTGAACTTGCCCTCGTAGTTCGAGATGAGCTGAATCTCGTGGGATTGATCGTCCATCAGAAACGGCGAGCGGTTACGACGATCGAACCAGGCCCCATTGGGTGTGCCGGGACCAACCTGGTTGGTCAGGTCCAGGTCGCGAATCGTCAGCTGGTCCAGTTCGTTTTCACCATAGACATACTGCAGTGTCAGACCCTCGGCAATCTCGATATCAACGTTCACGCCCCATGATGTTCTCTTGACATCCGAAACGCCCGGCCGATTCACGTTGATCTTGTTTTGCAGGTCATCGCAATTGTTTGCCAGCACGTTGCCACAACGTGAAACTGCAGGAGACTCTTCTGTATACCCATACCAGAAGTTCTCTGGCTCATCATAGGTTCCCTCACAGTTGTAGGGTACGCCATTGATGGTGCCCGTCAGGTTGTCCTCCGTAATGCTGTTGAACACGTCCGGAGAAAACGGCCCGGTGCACAACCATGGTATGTCCCTCGGTGGGTCGAACAGACTCAAACTCGTTCTCGGTACCCCTGTATCGTGGGAATAGGCATAACGGACATTGATGTCTACCCGATCCGTTTGGAAGCGCAACTGGGGTGCATAGCTGATTTCATCAGGCTCGTCGTAGTCGCCACCGAAGCCGATGTTCTCCTGAGCCCCGTCACCAGTATACGAACCTGCAGTGAGCCGGAAACTGAGCGGTCCGAACAACGGACCACCGACTGCAACGTTGATCCGTTGCGTCGTCTGATCGGTAAATTCACCCAGTAACCGGGCATCCCATTCAGGCGTCGGTTTTCGGGTGACGTAGCTGATGGAGCCCGCAATGGAATTCTTGCCATTGAGCGTCCCCTGGGGACCCCGTGCCACTTCCACCCGTTCAACGTCAAACAGGTTCGGTGCAACACCGGTTGCCGTTCGCGAATACGCACCATTCACGTAGGTCGCAACGGCCATGTCCATATGGTTCGCGCCCGCCACGAAGGTGCCGATACCGCGAATGACGGTGCCCTGGCCGGTCTGTTCCTCGTGCTGCCCAAACTGCAGCCCCGGCGTGAGCGCTTCAAGGTCACCCTCGTCGATGATACCGAGTTGCTCAATTGCGTTCGCATCAAAGGCTGTGATCGTCAACGGAACATCGTTGATGTTCTCTTCGCGCTTTTCTGCGGTGACGACGATTTCTTCAATGTAGAATCCCTCCCCTTTCTTCCCGCGCTCTGCTCCATTTGCTGTCGACAGCCCGCCAGCCAGCGCCCCTGCAACAAACAGGGCCAGTATTTTTCGCTGTTTCACGCTTCCCCCCTCCTACCAGTACATAAGGTGGTCAAGATTAATCCTCCATTTTGTTTCCATCAAGAAACCGTCATCCAGTTTTCACCCATTATTATTGCGCTGAGCTGGAATCATGGTGCATGTCCGGTTCGGCCGCGTCCGGGTCGGGCCCATGATCGTGCTACAGTCCGCATCAGGCACTGAAGGAGGCGACCCCATGACGATCGGAGTGAACGGCATTGCTCATATTCAACTGACTGTAAACAACCCCGACGCATGCATACCGTTCTGGGAGCGCCTCTGTCATTTCCTTGAGATGCAGACACTCATCAGGGACAAGGACATTGTGTACTGTATTGGCAGCCGTACCGGAATCCTGGTCCGTGGCGCACCACTGGAGAACCGCGACAGGCCCTTCGACCAGAATACTGCCGGTCTTCATCACTTCTGCTTTCGTGCACGCTCTCGAGAGGATGTCGACGCGATCTTCGGGTTCGTGAGCGGGGAATTGAAGGCCAAGGTGATTCACGGCCCGCAAGAGGGTTCCTTTGCGCCAGGCTACTACTCGATCCTGTTTGAAGACCCTGACGGAATCAGGGTTGAGTTCAACCATGTGCCCGGCAAGGGGCACTTCGGAGATGAGGGGCGGCTCGGCAGCGGACAGGGGCCGGCGACGCGCCTGGGAGATGACTGAGCCAGGCCCAATGACCCCATCACCCCCCCTCAGGGTTGAACACATCACGCAGCCCGCGCTATTGGTCCGGAGCCTGGACACCACGATGGATTGGCTGCACGCGGCCTTTGGTGTGTTTCCCTCCGAACGCGTCAACATCCGGCGCGCAGGGGTGCACAATGCGGTGTATGCGTTTGCCAACCGGACCTACCTGGAACTGATCGAACCTTACGAGCCGACGAGTTCGGCCTATCGCCTGCTGCAGCGGTCCGGCCCCGGCTGGCATATGCTGAACGTAGACCTCGCCCATGCCGACTTGAAAGACAACGATGCCGCCATTCGGGCAACCGGCGTACGCATCGTCCAGACCAACCGTACCGAACACATCACCGGGGCCTGGCACCTGCACCCGGCGGACACAGGCGGCGTGCTGCTCAATCTGGCCGACCCGGTGGATCACAACGAACACGGCATGTGGGCCGGTTGGGCCTGGCGAGAGTATGTCGGTACCAATACCCGGGTCGTTGATCAAATTCTGGGGGTTTCGGTGGCCACGAGGGACCTCGCCGCCGCGTGCACTACATGGTCCGGACTCGGTTTCACGTTTGGGGACCCCACAACAGACGGCGAAGACCATGTGGCTGAGGCCCGTTGCAGTGGTGGTACATTTCTTCAGATCCGCCAGCCTCGCTCGGCGGCATCAACGGCAGGGAAAGTGCTTGAAAACCGAGGACCGGGGCTTGGTCATCTGTGCTGGGGAGTCAGGCAACTGGAAACGGTTCAGAGTCATCTGCAGACACTGGGCGTCGAGATCGAACGAACCGGGCAGGGGGTTTTCTGGACAACCGCGGACAGCACGCCCCTTGCGGTGCCAATGGAGTTCAGGCAACTGGACTCGGGTCTGGCGGCTGCGCCGCGCAGATAACCTGTGAACAGATGCCCGTTGGCGTACAGGCCTTCTGCGGTGCTTGCTGCACTTCGGCATCTGCCAGTTGGCCTCCATTTCTTCAGCCAACATCATCCCCACACCGGTAATGACGCCCTGCCCGACTTATGACAAACCGCCACCGGCATGGCTGTCCGTCGCAATGAGCGCGCGTCGTGTTCACTTGCATGCTGCTTTCTGAATCAGAGACGCCAGTGCAGGCGCCTGAACCCCGCGGACCGCATCAGCCCAGCAATTCCTCGGCATCCCAGTCTTCAATGGCAAGATAGGACCTCTCCAGATGGTTCCACCAGATGTCCGCCGGAATTCCCCAGGCATACCCCAGGATGGGCACACAGAGGCTGCGGAGAACCATCAACCGATAGTCCTCCATCAGACGCTGCCTGGAAAAATCAATACCCGCACTCTGCAGCCCATGCAGATACCGATCCAGCAGGGGCCGCTCGTACCTTGCCCTGCGCTCGGGGAACCAGTGCAGGGCGACCATATAAACCAGGTCCCACACTGGCAGATCCACGTCCCACATCTGCCAGTCCACAATGTGGACCTGTGCATTCGGATCATCTGGAATCAGGAAGTTCCATAGATGGGCATCTTCATGAACGAGGGTCAGCCCGCCGTCCCCGAACCTGGGCCCAAGAATCGATGCGAAACGATCGGCATATCGCGACAGTAGCGCCCTGCGCCGGGCAGATAGTCGATCACTGATCTGTACGAGAAAATCCTCAGCGGCCGGACGAAAAACCTGCTCATTGATGGAACGCGCCCTTTCTTCGGACCACGGATCGAACCGGCTATCAGCGAACAGCGGATTTTCCCACCAGGCAGCATGAAAACTGGCCAACGTATCGACCGCACGTTCGCAGGCGGACCGGGCGGGAGGGACCGGGTATTGCGTCATGTGTCGGCTGCCACCATGGTCTTCCAGAAGCAGAAACGTGCGCCGTGACGACGCATCGTGATGAGCACCATAGCAGTCGACTACGGAGGGATGATGGGGGCCGTCGCCGACCACGTCATAGAAGGCGAGTTCTCTCAGGTTCCAGCTCTCTCGCTCTGGCCTGCCAACCTTCATCAGACATTGTCGGGGGCCATCGGCGCCGCCACCTGTATAGCCGATGTCCAGACAACAGAACTGCGCCGACCCGGAATTGAGAGGGAGCGGTCGCTCCTCGACGGTGGCCACCTCACCAACGGTCAGCATCCCTCTTTTGCCCATCTGTTCCGTCAGCCATGCGGGCGTCAACCACGGCGCGTCACCGATCACCGACAAATTAGGGTCAGAGTCTGGGTCAGAGTCGAATTTCTTGAATGGTCCAGACCGGTCGTCTTCGACACTCATATGTATCTCAGCGAATGGCTGATCCTGATTCTCTCACAGTGAAAGCAGTTTGACTGAGCGCTCATGGCGGGAAATCATGACCTCCCAGCCGACGTTTGAATAGCCCTGGCCCCATAACCTGGTTGATCGAAACCCAAGCACTGACTACAGTCAGGTTTTGTCAGACAGTGACATCTCTATGCAAGAGCTCTGGAGCCCCATCTGTGACCAGTTGGGTATTCAATACCCGATTTTCGGATTTGCTCATGATGTGTCGACCGTTGCTGCCATTACCAACGCCGGTGGCTATGGCGTGTACGGCGCGACCCGACGGTTTCCTCAAGAGATCAAAGAGGAACTGGCAACCATCAGAAAACTGGTCGGTGACAAACCCTTCGGCGTAGATCTGGTGCTGCCCCCTGGGATGCCGGAACACAATTCCAGAGCGGCGATCGAAGCCGAAATCCCGCAGGGACACAAGGATTTCGTGAATCACCTGATCGAGAAATATCGCGTCCCCGAGGCGACAGTTCCCGGGATGCGCACGCGCTTCATTCGCTCCGCCGAGATCGAACGGGAGCAGATTCAGGCCGTCCTGGAGTCGTCGGTTGATATGTTTGCCTGTGGCATCGGCGCTCCTGCTGATGTGATGCGACAGGCCAAAGAACAGGGCAAGACCACACTGGCTCTGATCGGCAGCCCACACCACGTACCGCGCGCCGTCGCGGCCGGTGTCGAGATGCTGGTCGCACAGGGCTACGACGCCGGCGCCCATACCGGACCGATCGGCACCTATTCACTGGTACCGCAGATCGTTGATGCGGCAGGCGACATCCCGGTGCTGGTCGCCGGGGGCGTTGCAACGGGCAGGCATATTGCCGCAGCGCTGGCCATGGGCGCCGTGGGTGTATGGATGGGCACTGCGTGGCTGTTGTCAGAAGAACACCAGGGCCATATGCACCCCGTCAATACTGCAAAACTCAAGGCAGCAGGCAGTGCAGATACTGTGATCACAAGGTCGGAATCAGGTAAGACATTTCGGCAAATCAGGTCTGGCTGGAGCCAGGAGTGGGAAGCCGACGGTGCGCCATCACCGCTTAAAATGCCCTATCAGGATGTACTGGTCGGCGACCTTCTCGGTGCCATCGAAGAACATGACATCGAGCCGTTGATCCATTCTGGTGCGGGGCAAAGCATTGGATACTTCAACGAAGTAAAGCCCGTCCATGAGATTATGGAGCGGCTGGTTGCCGAAGCAACCGACGTCCTTCGGCGCCAGCCTTCATACCTTCGTTAGCGGTGGCCAGAATCACGGTGTCAATCCATACGGTACAGCGCTTTCCGGCGCAGCGACCGCACCACAGCACCCCAGACACCGACTGGGCTCCCTGATGTCTTCCGCGATGGCGATGTCACATTGAGCAAGTCGGTGGGACCCGTACCGCAGGACCCGGGCCCGGTTCACGTCTTCGTACCCTGTGCAGTTCTGTGACCATTCAGGAGGCGATTGAGACGCCATAAACGGTTATCACAAAGCCCCTGACAACCCAACATCGCATTGACTCCCACGACAGCATGGGTTTTATTCTTTCTCACCTCGCGTCCTGGTGGCAAGCGGCGCAAGGGCCAGGCGTTGCAGCGGCATCGCCGGGGGTTTCCAGCAGCAATTGACAATCGAGGTTTTAATGAGCGAAAGCAGCCAACAAGCGTTTGATCCGGATGCCCTTCGAGAGCGCTATCGAATAGAGCGCGAGAAACGGTTACGGGCGGACGGTAACCAGCAATACATCGAGATGAAGGACGAATTCGGCCATTACCTGGACGACCCCTACATCACAGACAGGATTGACCGTGAACCCGTGACTGACGAGGTTGATGTGGTGCTGATCGGAGGTGGCTTTGGCGGCCTCCAGGCCGGTGCCAGATTACGCGAGGCTGGCGTCAAGGACATCTGTATTATCGAGAAAGGCGGCAACTTCGGAGGCACCTGGTACTGGAACCGTTACCCGGGGGCGCAGTGTGACATTGAATCCTATTGTTATCTGCCCCTGCTCGAAGAGCTCAAATATGTTCCACAGGAAAAGTACTCCTATGCCCGAGAGATCCTCGCTCACAGCGAGGCCATCGGCAAACATTACAACCTGTATGACAAGGCGCTGTTTCAGACTGAAGTCAAGGAATTGCGCTGGGATGAGGATCTCAAACGCTGGATCGTAAAGACCAGCCAGGGTGATGCCATCAAGGCACGGTTCGTCTCCATGGCCAACGGACCGCTACACCGGCCGAAACTGCCTGGCGTGCCAGGCATCAAGGAGTACAAGGGCCACACCTTTCACACCAGCAGATGGGACTACGACTACACTGGCGGCGGGCCAGACGGCGGTTTGACCAAACTCGCCGACAAACGGGTTGCGATCATTGGCACCGGCGCGACCGCCATCCAGTGTGTGCCGTTTCTGGGTGAAACCGCCAAACAACTGTACGTCATCCAGCGAACCCCTTCGACCGTTGACGTGCGCGGCAACTCGCCCACAGATCCGGAGTGGGCCGAGACGCTGGAACCCGGTTGGCAGAAGCAGCGCATGGAGAACTTCAACGCGCTGATTTCAGGGATTCCGCAGGAGCAAGACCTGGTAGACGACGGCTGGACCGATCTGATCGGCAAGATGATTCATCAGTTTCGCAAGGCAAAGGAAGGCGAGAATCTGTCTGTGGCGGACATGATGGAGCTGGCCAATTTCGAGAAAATGGAAGAGATCCGGGCGCGGGTCGATGAACTGGTCGAAGACCCTGAAGTCGCCGAGAAGCTCAAGCCTTATTACCAGATGTTCTGCAAGCGCCCGACCTTCAATGATGGCTACCTGCCGACGTTCAACCGCCCCAATGTCGAACTCGTGGATACGAACGGCCAAGGGGTCGAGCGGATTACCGAGAAGGGGGTGGTGGTGGCTGGTGTCGAGTACGAGGTGGACTGCATCATCTTCAGCACCGGATTCGAGGTGGGCACCAGCTATTCCCGCCGGGCCGGCTATGACGTGTATGGACGGGATCGTACCGCCTTGAGTGATCACTGGCGTGACGGGACCCGAACACTGCATGGCATGGGGAGTCATGGGTTTCCCAATCTGTTCATCATGAACACTTCCCAGGGTGGCTTTACCGCGAACTTCCCGCACCTGCTGGATGAGTCTGCCATACACCAGGCCCACATCATCAGCCACGCCCTGGCGGACCATCACACTACCGTCGAAGTGACCAAAGAGGCTGAAGATGCCTGGGTGGAGACCATTCTGGGTTTCAGCGGCGGCCCAATGGGAGGCCTCGGCGGGCCGTCCTGCACACCAGGCTATTACAACAACGAGGGCCAGCCCAACCCCAACGCAACCCAGTCAGCGCCCTACGGTGGTGGTTCCATCCGGTTTTTCAAGCTGCTCAAGGAGTGGCGCGATGCGGGGGAATTCGATGGCCTGACCTTCAACTGACAGGTGGTCACCAGAGCGGTACATGGATGTATCGGTCCTGTAGGACTCTACGTTGAAGCAGACCAGGCAATCGGACACTCCGCTCGCATACGCAAGCCCCGCGCGAGAGCGTCCTGGATGGTCAACTTGATGTGTTTTTGAAAATAACCGGAGTAGCACCATGAAAGCCTGGCAAATGCAGCAATCCGGTGACCCCTGGGAGCAACTACAGATCGCAGAGGTCACACTGCCATCGCCCGAACGCGGCAGCGTTCGTATCCGCGTCGAAGCGACCGATCTGAACTTCGCGGACATTCTTCAATGTCAGGGTTCCTATCAGGTGAAACTGGAGCCGCCCTTTACGCCCGGGATGAATGCCGCCGGGACCGTCATCGACGCCGGTCCGGACAGCCCGTTCTCCCCGGGAGATCGCATTATTGGCCCCAGCCTCATTGGCTATGGCGGCTACGCCCAGGAAGCGATGATCGTCGATGAGCAGGCCTATCTCCTGCCGGAAGGAGTAGACGCCACAAGCGTGGCCGGCATGTATGTGACCTACGGGACCGCCTGGTTCGCGCTGCATCATCGAGGGCATCTGGAACCCGGAGAAACCATCCTCGTCCTGGCAGGCGCCGGAGGGGTTGGCTCCGCGGCGATACAGATGGCCAGAGCCCATGGCGCCATGGTGATCGCGGCGGCCGGCGGACCGGACAAGCTGCAACTGTGTCGCGATCTGGGCGCCGACCATGTCATTGATTACAAAACGGAAAATCTGTACGAGGCGGTGAAATCGATCACCGATGGCAGAGGCGTTGACGTGGTCTATGACCCGGTTGGTGGCGAGTATTTTGACACCGCCCGCCGACTACTGGCCTGGGAAGGCCGGTTGCTGGTGGTCGGGTTCGCGAGCGGCGCGATACCACAGGCTCCCGCCAACCATGTGCTGGTGAAAAATTACTCGGTCGTGGGCGTTCATATGGGCGGCTACCGGGAGCGGGACCCGGCAGTGCTACGGCGCTGCTACGCCGAACTGTTCGACCAACTGGCCGAGGGTGCCATTAAACCATTCATCAGCGAAGTCATCGGATTTGACGATCTGCCTGCAGCGATGCAGCGCCTTGCGACCCGCCAGACCACCGGCCGCATCGTCTGGGACCCGGCCCGGTAACGCCCGATCGGAGAGTCCTGGCAGCGATTCACACGGTACCGGTCGTGCGCGGTCGCCCAGGCAACTTTTTTGGTGTCTAGGGCATCGTGGGGCGATCCCGGTGACTCAGGCTCAAAGCCCCGTGAATAGTCATGTTCCATGAAAACCCTGAGCGTGTCCGTGTCAGGACGCCGTAGTCGACTGGGAACTTTCCCGACGGCACAGCGTAAGACCGGAACGTCCATGAACGGCATGAGCGTGCCCGCATCAGGGCACACCGTAGTCGTGCGGAGAAGTATCCTGTAGGACTGACCTTCCATCAAAGGTCAGGATGAACCGCCCTCTTCTCGCTGGAAGATCGCATCGATCTGCAGAGGTCTGCCATTGTCCCGCGAAACAAGCCGATCGAAATCCCCCCGAAAGGTAAATCCCCTGGCCTTCAGCCAGGTATAAAGCTGGTCGAAAGACGTTTGCTGCTCATACAGTTCGTCAACCGAGACTTCGGTGATAATCAGATCGATGCGCTTCAGCAGCGCTTCTGCCCCCTTCAACACCTCGAATTCGTACCCCTGAACGTCCAGCACCAGCAGCACCCGGCCAGTCAGATCAAACACTTCCTGATGGTCGTCCAGGCGCCAGAAGGGCACCGTCACCTCCTCCACTTCTGCGGTTTCAGGGAATTCGCGCACATGACGGTCAGCCATCGGGAGCGCGGAGGACGACGCGGTGAACCGGTTGCGATAGAACGTTCGCGTCCCCTCTTCATTGCCGACCGCCACATTGAATGGCGTCAAATGTGTCGTCAGGGCCAGTTCTTCGAGCTTTTGGAAGTTCTCGGGAAGCGGCTCGAAGGCAAACATGCGGACCCCGGGTATGAGCCGGGAGATCCCAAAACAGAGCGAACCGGTAAAGGCGCCAACATCGATGACGGTTTCGATCTGCTCGTCCCGAAGCCAGGCGGCGTCGGCAAACCGTACCCACTCTCCCAGATAGGGACGATTGGTGAACAGCAGCTTGATGATGTGCAGCCCATCGGCCGGAAACCGCAACAGCAGGCCGACATATTCAAGGAGCCGCGACAGTTTGAAGACCGCGCGCCTGATCAAAACTGCCGCTTCCGTGTGGGACCGTCCATGAATTTACCCGTGTGCGTGGTCATGGTCTTAAGCTATCATCTTTGTGAATCGAAGCGGTGCCAACATGATCGAGGAAATCCGGGACAACGACAAGCTGCTGGCGCTGATCATCCGTCACGACTTCCACGCCGACGGTATTCGGTTTTTTACCCCCAGTGACTTCTCGCAGCAGCTTGGCTACATGAACCGCCCCCGGGGCCATGTGATTGAACCCCATGTGCATAACCCCGTATCCCGAGAGGTGCAGTACACCAAGGAAGTGTTGCTGGTTAAATCCGGTAGGGTCCGGGTGGACTTCTATGATGAGGACAAAAACTACCTCAAAAGCAGAATCATCCAGACTGGCGACGTGCTGCTGCTGGCCTACGGTGGCCATGGGTTCGAGATGCTGGAGGCCAGTGAGATGATAGAGGTCAAACAGGGCCCTTATGCAGGCGACCAGGACAAAACCCGATTCGATCCGGTGGCCGCCGGGCAGATCAACCTGACCTGAGCGATGTCTTCCCTGCCGTTCGACACCTACAGCACCTATTACGACCTGCTCTATGCAGACAAGGACTATGACGCCGAGGCCCGGTACGTGGCCGGGCTGCTGAAGCGCCACGGCATTGCCGGGGGCCGGTTGCTCGAACTGGGCTCCGGGACCGGTCGCCATGGCAGGCTGCTGGGGCAGGCTGGCTATTCGGTAAAAGGGATTGAACGCAGCCCGGAGATGGTGGCGCGGGCGGCGCAGACGGACACCTTCCAGTGTATCGGGGGCGATATCTGCGCAACCAGTCTCAATGAAACCTTTGATGCCGTCATTGCTCTGTTTCATGTCGTCTCGTACGTGGTGACCAACGAAGACCTGGCGGACCTGTTCACCCGAACCAGCCAGCATCTTGGTGCTGGCGGCCTGTTTGTATTCGATTTCTGGTACACCCCCGCCGTACTCGGGCAGCGTCCGAGCGTCAGGGTCAAACGGGTCAGCAACGATCAGATTGCCATCACCCGGATTGCTGAACCGGTGAGTGAGCCCAATCTCAACCGGGTCGACGTTCACTACACGCTGTTCATCGAAGACCTCGAATCCCGTCAAATCACCTCGTTTGAGGAAGCCCACCGGATGCGCCATTTCTCACTGCCGGAACTCGACATACTGGCTTCCCGGCACGGATTCACACGAATCAATGCCGAGGAATTTGGCTCCGGAACAGCGCCCGGCGAAGACACTTGGGGCGTCTGCGTCGTGCTGCAGAAATCGTGAGGACGTGGCCATGAGCGACTTTATTCCCGTCAACGAGCCGCTGCTCTCCGGCAACGAGCGGAAATATCTCATGGAGTGCCTGGATACCGGCTGGATTTCTTCTGAAGGCCCGTTTGTGGAGCGCTTTGAGGCGGCCTTCGCCGAAACCGTCGGACGACGTCATGCCATCGCCACCAGCAGCGGCACCGCCTCACTGGACGCCGTCATCTCGGCCCTTGCCCTTGGCCCGGGTGACGAGGTCATCGTGCCTACCTTCACCATCATCTCCTGCCTGCATCAGATTGTTCGCAGTGGCGCGACCCCGGTCCTGATCGACTGCGACCCGGATACCTGGAACATGGACACCTCGCTGATCGAGGCCCGCATCACACCACAAACCAGAGCCATCATGGCGGTCCACATCTACGGCCTGCCGGTCGACATGGCGCCCATTGAGGCGCTGGCGAGAGAGCACAACCTCACCATCATCGAGGACGCAGCAGAAATGCTGGGCCAGACCTATCGTGGCCGGCACTGTGGCAGCCTGGGTGACGTGAGCATCTTCAGTTTCTATCCAAACAAGCTGGTGACCACGGGCGAAGGGGGCATGATCGTGACTGACGATGATGATCTGGCGCAGCGATGCCGCTCACTGCGCAATCTCTGCTTTCAGCCCACGCGGCGTTTTGTCCACGAGGAACTCGGCTACAACTTCAGAATGACCAATCTCCAGGCCGCCCTGGGGCTGGCCCAACTGGAGAAGCTCGATGACCACATACGGATCAAACGTCACATCGGACATCGCTACCATGAGTTGCTGAGTCCACTGTCGGGCATTCAGTCGCCGCTGCCGCGAACAGAATTTGCCGACAACCTGTACTGGGTCTATGGCATTGTCCTTAAGGGCGATCAGCAGACCGCAGCAGACCTCATGGCAGCACTTGGAAGACGTGGCATTGGCACAAGACCGTTCTTTTATCCCATGCATCTGCAACCGGTCTTTATGAACATGGGGCTGTTTGCCGATGAGCATCATCCCGTGGCCGAGCGCATCGCCGACTACGGTTTGTATATCCCGAGCGGGCTGGCCCTGACAGACGAGCAACTCGAACGAACGGCCACCGTGCTGACGGAATTACTGGGTTGAAGCGACCATGAAAATCGCGGCGATGCTGCACAAATCAATCGACTCCGGTGGCGGATTCAACCAGGCTTTGAATGCCATCCGTCAGATGCAGCGGCTCGCCGCAGATCGATTTGAATTCTGTGTATTCACTACCGATCGCGGCAATATGGACTACCTGCGGTCGCTTGGGATCGAGAGCCGTTTGATCCGCGCCACCTGGCGTGACGCGTTTCTCTCGTTCTTTGCGACCAGCCGGCTGTGGGGTCTGATACAGCAGAGGCTTAGACTCATTGGGCCGGTTGAGAAGGCACTGCTGGCCGAGGGGGTGGACCTCGTGTATTACGTGACACCCTCGATGCGCTGCCTTGCACTGCAGAAACTGAACTATATTTTTACGGCGCTCGACACCTGTCATCGGGATACACCGGAGTTCCCCGAAGTCCGGGAATTCGGCGAGTTTCAACAGCGCGAGCACGTTTATGGCCGGTGCATGCCGCCCGCCATCCTGACTCTCACGGATTCAGAGGCGTTGTCCGAGCGGATCGCCCGCCGCTTTGCCATCGATCCGGAGCGACTTCTGGCCATGCCATTTGAACCAATGCCCTTCATTGAATCCGGCCGCAATGCCACTGATGACAAGGCGAGTGTCCTGGCCAGGTACCACCTGGAGGAAGGCTATTTCTATTACCCGGCACAGATCTGGCCACACAAGAATCACGTTCGCATCGTTCAGGCACTGGCTGAACTCGGCAAACGTGACATCCGGCGGGATCTCGTGTTGTCCGGTGGAGACAAGGGTTACCTCGCCACCATCCTCAGGCTGGCAGAACGACTCGGCGTCGCCCACCAGATCCATCACCTGGGATTCGTGCCGGTGCAGGACATCGCCGGGTTGTATCATGGCTGCGCGGCAGTCGTGATGCCGACCTATTTCGGGCCCACCAACCTGCCGCCACTTGAGGCCTGGCAAACCGGCCGACCGCTGGTGTATTCAAACCATCTGGTACTGCCTCACCCGGACGCGGCCCTGACTGCTGATCCCGATGATCCTATGTCCCTGGCCGAGGCCATGGCCTGCGTGCTCGACCCTCACACCGCCGAACGCCTGATCAAAGGGGGCCAACTCGCCCTGCAGCAGGTCAGCGAGCAACGAGCCAGCGCCGAGGCCGCGCTGGTGGCAAAGCTGCAAGCCTTTTCCCATCGGGCTGAGACATGGCGCGGCTAGCGCTTGAGTGTCGGGTTTGATGTCGTTGCTGTCGGTGGTCAACAGAAGCATCAATTTGGGTTGCATCGATACATAACGCCGATATGTCGATGCCGTCGACATCTCCCAGGTATATATCGATGAAATATAACTATGTAGATATATTGGTCAGGTCAGCGTCCATCGCAGGCTGAATAGCGCATGCGTGGTGCTGTGTTAGTTCATCCGGCACTCCAGCGGCCCTATCAGGACACCCGCCGGGACTCAATCTCGTCCTTCATGTCAAAGATAGCCTGGCTCTGGCAACGTTGCTGTTTTACCGGCTCCAGTATCGATCGGGGGTGTCTCGTATGTCACGCTCCGGCACACGGGCTGGATTTTTGGTGGCACTCGCCGCATTCTAGGCAGGCGCGCATTGCCAGAGACAATCATCATGACCCAGGCCCAGGCTTTTTCCCTGCAGGACTCCAATGATCAGGACGTTGCCTTCCCCTCCGGGAATCCGTCCGTGCTCTGTTTCGTCAAGGAGGACTGCCCCACCTGCAATGAGATCATGCCGGTATTATCGGCCTTCTACGCCGCATACGCTGACAAACTGGATTTTCTGCTGATCGGCCAGACCAGGGACGGGAACGACACGCTGATCCAGCGACACGGCCTGACCATGCCGATTCTCGACGATTCGGCGCTGAAGGTGTCGTTTGCCTATGATCTGGATATTGTGCCGACCATCCTGCTGGTGGACCCTGACGGCGAGATCATCAGCGAACAGATCGGTTTCGTCAAAGCGGACTGGCAGACGTTCAACGACGCGGTGTCGAAACTGCTGGGGGTGGCAGCCGTCGACCTGGACTGGAATGCACTGCCAGACTGGCGCCCCGGGTGTGGTTCCCTGTCGGCGGACCCGGTCATCCACGACAGGCTCCGGGCCGAGGCAGAGAACAGCCCCCTGCGGGCGCGGCGAATCGAAATCGCGCCTCAGGATGATGAATTCGAGTTCATGTATGACCAGGGTTTCTCCGACGGGTTGCCCACCGTACCCCCGACACCGGAACGGGTCATGCGTATGCTGTCCGGCACCCGCCGGGACCCTCAGGAAGTGATCGCCACGGTCCCGCCCAACATGGGCGATGCCACCGTCGAAAAGATCGCCATCAATGCCGTGATGGCGGGCTGTAAACCGGAGTATCTGCCCGTGGTGATCGCCGCGCTGCAGGCAGCCTGCACGGATGAATTCAATATTCACGGAGTGATGGCCACCACCATGGGCGCTTCACCGGTCATGGTGGTCAACGGACCGATCCGGGAACAACTCGGCATGAACATGAAACTGGGCGCCCTCGGGCAGGGGAACCGGGCCAGTAACACCATCGGGCGTGCCCTGCGCCTGACCGTTCGCAATGTTGGCGGCGCCCGACCCGGGGGGACAGAACGGTCTACCCTTGGCAGCCCACTGAAATTCACCATGTGCTTTCCGGAATGGGAAGAGCGCCACCCCTGGGACCCGATGCATGTGGAGCGCGGTTTCGACCGCAATGATTCCGTGGTGACGCTGTTTGCCATGACCAGCGGCCCGGCCCTGATCGTCGATCAGACCTCAAGAACCGCATCGCAACTCGCGGGCAGCTTCGGGCTCTGCCTTGAAGCGATGCATCATCCGCGCTCCCATCGTGCCGCAGATGCGATTCTGGTCATCTGCCCGGAACACGTGGACACCCTGGTTCGGGGCGGCTACAGCAAGGCGGATATCCGGGCCCGCATACAGGAAGTCACCAGCCGCCGGGCACTGGAACTCGCCGAGGATGACATCACCAGCGTTGGCATCCCGAGAGACCGACTGGACCAGATGGATGAAGAAGCGCAAAATCGGCGTTTACCGAAGTTCGCATCTGAAGACAACATCCACATCGTGATAGCGGGTGCAGATGCGGGCAAGTTCTCCGGCGCCTTCCACGGCTGGGCAGGGGGCAAGATTGGCTCCGTGCCCGTGTCGCGCAAGATTGGCGACTAAAGGGCGACTAAAGGGCGACTAAAGATAGACGCCGGGGAAAACGCCAAGCACTGAACGAACAGAAGCAGAATACCGGAACGGGCACCGGGACATAGCAATACGAGAGGGCCGCCAACGACGCCCGCCAGCGTTGGCACAAGCAACCAGGGAGAAGGGCCATGACCACCATTCTGGACCCATCAAATGAGCGCCAGCCAGTCGAACGACAACTCACACCTCGAACGGGTTTGATTTCGGGAAACGTGGCGCTGCTGGACATCTCCAAACCACGGGGAAATGTGCTGCTGGACCGGCTGGAAGCCAGACTGCGGGAGATGCTGCCCGATATCAACATCAACCGCTACGCAAAACCCACGTTTACCAAGCCAGCGCCAGAAGATCTCCGACGTGAGATTCGCCAGAATAACGGCTTTGTTATCGAGGCCCTTGCGGACTGAGGATCGTGCACAACGTGCAGTTTGCATGACACAGTATGGTTTGAGATTCAGGGCGTTCCCTCGGTATCCCTTGCATCAACGGAATTCCGTGATGCGGCAGATACCCAGGCGAGGGCGCTGGGTTTGAAGGACGCCCGTTGCGTATTCGTTGCCCATCCCATCCAGGATGCCACCGATGGCGAAATGCGGGACAAGGCCGATGATGTTGTTCAACAGGTGATAGAGGCATTGACGCGATAGACGGGGGCATATCCAGTCAACTCCCGGGCGGAATATCTTGAAGGGAGAACCACCCGGGCTCTGTTCAACCGGGTGGAATAACCGACTGTCCGGTGTCAAGTCCGGGACCACAGCCAGTCATGGGCAGCGTTACAGAGCCGACAAAGTTGAGGATTGGATATGAGCGGATGTTGTGACGACGGGTGCGCCACCGAGGCCCTGCGGGAAAAACAGCGGGGCACGTTGCAGGCGGTACTGGCAATCAATGCGGTGATGTTCGTGGTGATTGTTATCGCCGCGCAATTCGCCGGGTCAACGGCCCTGTTTGCCGACAGTCTGGACAACCTCGGTGATGCCCTGACCTATGGGCTCAGTCTGATGGTGGTGGCGAGTACCACTTCCGCCAAGGCGAAGGTCGCCCTTTTTAAGGGCGTACTGATCCTGCTGGCGGCAATTCTGGTAGCCGGACAGATCGCGTACAAGCTTGTGAATCCCGACACGCCCATTTTTGAGCTGATGGGCGTGTTCAGCCTGGCAGCCCTGGCCGCCAATTCACTGTGCCTTGGTTTGCTGTGGCGTCACCGTCATGAAGACATCAACATGAACTCCGTATGGGAATGTTCGCGCAACGACATCGCCACCAATCTGTCCGTATTCATTGCGGCAGGTGCCGTTTGGGCCACCCATTCAGGCTGGCCCGATGTACTGGTGGCGACTGCCCTGGTCATCCTGCTGGTCAGGTCATCCGCCCGGGTCATTTCAGCGGCGCTACGTGAATTGCCCCCTCAGCAGAGCATGAGACCTGACCCCTGACGGGCACACTCTGGGCTGTCATGGAAGTTCCGGTCCTACACTGTGCGAGCCTGGGACTTCCCGGTACGACTACGGCGTACCTGACACGGGCACGCTAAGGGCTGCTAAGCGGCCTCACAGCCGTTGCCGGCATAGTTGACCAGATGCAGCGCATCCAGGCTCAACCGGGGGCCCATCACGTTCTGCCTGAAATAGGGGCTGACGTATGACGTGACGGTGAACACCGTGGAGAGCCCAAGCCAGGGTGACCCGCTACTACCCTTACCGAGGGGATTGTTTTCAGAACCGATGAGGCCATCTTCGGCAATGAACGTCGGCACATCCAGTTCCAGCATGCGCCGACCCTCAAAGTAGTTGTTAGCGTAGCCAACCAGCTTGACCTCGTCAGGTGGCTGACCGTTGGTAATGCCAAGGCTGCCCGCCTGGCTGTTGCGCGTGGCGCGCAGAAACGCGTAATCGTACCGATAAAGACTCTGGTCCGAGAGGGCGCCCCAGTTCGCGGGTGCGGCAACACACTCGATGGCGAACACGTCCTGTCTGTCGGTACCGTACGCCCGAATGAACAGAAAATCCCTGTTCCAGTCCCCTTCGAGACTCATCACACAGTGGGCGGCCGTAAGAATCAGGTCCGCTCGGCCCGCGAATGCGCCCGAGCAGGTGGCCACCTTGCCATCGGGCCGGGTAAAGAACAGCCGTCCGGCAGCGGAATAGGGCAGCTGACCAAAATCGGTGACTTCACTGATGCCACTGTTGAGGTCAAGAAAGCTCTCGTCGCTGACGCCAACCCCCATGGGCAACAGGGTCTGGGCGAGAATCAGATTCGGTTTGAGCCGGATCCACAGCATGCCGGTTCGAAGCTGGTTCTTTTTTGAGAACTTGATGCTGAGGTAATCGTCGCCCTCGGCAGAATTCGGCATGAACGATATTGCCAGGCACAATGCCAATCGAGTCATCAGATTCAGTATCGACGAATACGATCCCCTACCTTTCCCTGGCTGCGACAATTCCAGACAGCATACTCCAAGGAGCCCTCAGCGTCCCCGGGTCGGGCACGCCGTTGTCGTGCCGGGAAGTTTTCCGGACGGCACCGTGTGCGGCCAGAACTTCCATGAAAGCCTGATTGGTTACCCACTTGAGAACCCGGACCGGCTACCAACGGTAGAGGCACCCATCATTTGCGCCTAAGATAGACGAATTCAACCCGGAACGCGGAACGATCAGATGGCCGAGCGAAGGCCCTACAAGCGCCGTAACTACATGATCAACCCCAGGTTCCAGCTGCGCTTCATGGCATATGTGGTCCTGGCCGTGTTACTCAGCCTGACCGCGCTGTATCTGAGCAATGCCTATTACTTCGATGGTCTAGTGGCCCAGGGCGAAGACATCGGCCTTGACCCTTCACACCCCTACTACGAGTTGATTCAGCAGCAGCGCAAGAGGCTGATGCAAACGTATCTGGTTGTCTCGCTGGTGGTATTCATCCTGCTCATCTCATCGGCGCTGCTGCTGTCGCACCGGATTGCGGGCCCCCTGTATCACATTGCTCGTGTCATGAAACTCATCATTGCCCAGGGTTCCGGCAACGCCCGGGTTCATCTGAGAAAAGGGGACTTCTTCATCGAACTGGAAGACGTCGTGAATGAGTTGATTTCGTACTTTGAGGGCGAGGCTGATCTCAATACCCGGCTTGCCCTCGAACACCTGCGCGATGCGACCGCTGTGCGCTCACTGCGCGGAGCACGCATCCTGCTGGTTGAGGACAGTGGAATCAACCAACAGCTCACCACAGAGTTGCTGCACAGCAATGGCGTCGCCGTGGTCACCGTGGATAGCGGGCTTCGTGCCCTGGACCTGCTGGCAGTCGACCCGGACTTTGACGGAATCCTGATGGATGACCAGATGCCGGAGATGGATGGCGATGAGGCTACCGCCAGAATCAGAGCCCTGCCCGGTTTCGAGAAGCTACCCATCATCTCGATCTCTGCGCACATCAAGGCGACCGGTCTGGCACGGGCCCAGGATGCCGGAATGAATGACCACGTCGGCAAGCCCATTGCGGCCCGGGAACTGTTCTCCGTGCTGGCAAAGTGGATTACGCCGGCCCATCCGATTGATGAGTCAGACGACGATTCTGACGCAGGCAGCCTGGCCACCATCGAAGGCATCGACACGGGACATGGCTTGCTGCAGGCCCATCACAATCAGACTCTGTATTTCCGGTTGCTGCGTCGATTCCTGGAGACGCAGAGTCACTTTAGTGATGCGTTTTTGACGGCCATGCGAAATGCCGGACCTGACGACGCCGCCCGTGAAGCACACACTCTGGCAAGGGTAGCCGGAAACATCGGCGCTTCCGGCATTGCGGACCGGGCTCGCGCCCTGGAGCGGGCCTGTCAGCAGGGCGCCACCCTGGATGACCTGACCGATGAGCTGGCAGAGCTGGCCGGGACCCTCGATTCCGTCCTCAAAGGCATCGAGACCGCCACAGCCGGGTGGGATACGGATCACCGTTCGCTGTCACCGGCGGAGTACACGAGGATGCTCTCAGAACTGCTGGCGCTGGTCCGGGCAAGGGACAAAGGCGCACAAGGCATGCTCCAGATACTGATCGACCGATCCCCTGAAGGTGTCGCGAGTCAACTTGCCAGGCTGATGACAGCGCTCGAAGCCAACGACTTCGAGCAGGCGGAGTCACTCATTGGGATGCTGGTTGAATCGCCCTGATCAGCCACAGACACCTATTCGGATTTCAGTGTCTGCAGGCGCGCCGCCAGCCAGCCCGGGAAACGGCTGGTCTCTGACTCGTCCAGCCCAATCAGGGCAGCGAGTGGGTCGCCACAGATGCTGAGCCCCATGGCGGCAGTGGCCACCAGCAGGACCTGCAGTTTTGCATCCGTCCGGTCTACCCCATCGACGGCAATGGTATCAATGATGTTCCTGAATAATGCCGCGGTCTGATTTTCGCCGGGTTCCAGCTGCTGTCTGTCCAGCGCGAGCCACGCCAGCAGCCTGCCGTGCCCGTCCCTGGACAACGTGGTGAACAGCCTGCCCAGAATCTCATCCGGCAATTGATCCTCGTGCAGGGCTTCCACCACGTCAGACAACAACTGGCCTGTCATCTGCTGCAGCAGGGCAGCTCGCATCGCTTCCGTGCTGCCGAAGTGATGGATGATCGTGGCATGGGAGATGCCAGCCTCTTTTGCGACACCACTGATGCTGAGCCCATCAAGGCCGTGCTCGGCCAGCCGCCGGGCCGCGGTTGACAAGATGAGGCTACGAGCCTCCTCAGGGGTCCGGCGAATCCGCTTGCCTCTATTGACATTCATGTTAATAACATTATTCTTGACAACATCTTTCACTCAAACCCGTCAAAACATGGCCGATGATAACAGACAGCGCATGCAGCCCCTGGTCGCCGCACGCGCACTTAAAACCCTCATCAATGACCCCGAGCGCACCGAACAGGTCTTCGTGATCATACGTGCCATGTCCGGCAATTCACTGCAGAAGGCGTATGCCAGATTCAGAACCACCGAAACCGGTCAATCGATCCTCGCCGAAAACCGCCAGTTGCTGGAGACGCTCCAGAACCGGGAGGCCCTGAGGGCACTGCCGGCCGGTAGCCTTGGCCGGGCCTACCTGCAGTTCGTGGAATCAGAGAATATATCCGCCGATGGGCTGGTCGCCGCCAGCAACTATGAAAGCGAGATGACAGATCCCGGATTTCACCTCTACGCCAACCGCATGCGGGATATGCACGACCTGTGGCACGTCGTCACCGGCTATGGCCGGGATACTTTTGGCGAGGCTTGTCTGCTGGCGTTTACGTATGCCCAGACCAGGAACCGGGGCGTAGGAATTATTGCCCTGGTCGCCATGATCAAGCTCAGCCGGGAGATCGGTGCCGGCGTCCGGGGTGCCGTGTGGCAGGCCTATCGTGCGGGCAGGAACGCCGCCTGGATGCCGGCGCAGGACTGGGAGGCGCTTCTGGCAGAGCCGCTTGAATCCGTTCGCCAACATCTGAATATTCAGCCGCCCGGAAGATATCAGATCATCTCAACACAGATGGTTACCGCCTGACCCAATCGACAGGCACGGCCGTCTGCCATTCGCTTGCCAACGGCAGCCGACAGGCCCATCATGGGCGCAGCTACTCAACAAAAATGAACAACACGCGTGGTCACCCCGAGCGAAACGAGGGCGCGTTTCGAGACCGCCCTTGAGGCACTCTGCCTCGACATCCGGCAGGACAGCAACATCCTGGCCGCAATTCTGTGCGGTAGCCTGGCCCACGATGAAGTCTGGGAAAAGTCGGACATTGACCTCTTCCTGATCAGCATTGACGGCGTCAAATCGAGCCACCTGGCGCTGGTATCGGACGACATCAATGTGCACACCAACATCATGACCCGGTCAGAGTTCAAGCAGCACCTGGATTCCTCCCTGCGCAACACCTTCGGCCATTCCCTGTTTGCCAAAGGCAGGCTCATCTTTACACAGGACCCTACCATCGCAGCGATGTTTGATGGTTTGCAGACCATCGGCGCAAGAGACACCGAGATCCAGCAACTTCAGGCCCTTTCCGGGGTACTGGCCACGCTCTACAAGGCCAAAAAGTGGTTCACCATCAAGGACGACCTGAACTACACGGCCATGTTCATCCTGTACAGCGCCACCAACCTCGCCCAGCTTGAGGTTGGCGCGAGGGGGGAGTTGATCGCGCGGGAAGTGATTGATGATGCGCTCCGCCTGAACCCGGATTTCTTCGACCAGGTGTACACCAATCTGCTCGGCCGAAAAGTCACCCGCAAGGCGGTGGCGACTGCTATTGACGCGATTGACGATTACATCGAAGCGCGACAGGAGAGGATCTGCCGACCCGTAATGGATTATCTGCGCGGCTCCGGCGAGCCGCGTTCAATGACTGAAATCGACCACTACTTCCGACGAAACTACAATGTCGAGAGCGTCATTCTGATCTGTGAATGGTTGTCCGACTGCGGCGTGATCGACAAGATGTCCACCCCGGTCAAGCTCACCCACAAGAGCCGTCATGACGTAGAGGAACTTGCGTTTATCTGTCCCTAACTCCAGCACCCAGGAACATTCATGGCCAACAAGAAAAAGCCCGGCACGATCCGCAGCACCATCGCTGTCCAGGGCGCCCGGGTTCACAATCTGAAGAATATCTCTGTGGAAATCCCGCGCGACAAGCTGATCGTGGTGACAGGCCTGTCCGGGTCCGGCAAATCGTCCCTCGCCTTCGACACGATCTATGCTGAGGGCCAGCGACGCTATATGGAGTCGCTGTCCAGTTTCGCAAAACGCTTTATCGCCCAGGTCGAAAAACCGGATGTGGATTTCATGTATGGGCTCTCGCCCGTCATCTCCATCGAACAGAAGACCATTGGGCGCAATCCCAGGTCCACGGTGGGAACCCTGACAGACATTTCGAGCTACCTGAATCTCTTGTTCGCGACCATCGCCACCGCCACCTGCCCCAGAACCGGCGAACCGGTGCCGATCGCCTCTGCCAGCCAGATCGTCGAGGAGATCATGACACTACCCGAAGGCGCGATCATCGAACTGCGCGCGCCGGTGTTTCCGGTTTATGACGAGGAACTGGAGTTCGTACTGACCGAAGTGCGCAAGCAGGGCTGCCGCCACATGTATATCGACGGCAAACTGTATGACCTTTCCGACAAGGTGGAACTGGACCCGGAGGCGAGGCCGGCAATGGTGGCGGTGGTGGACCGTTTCACCATCGGCCCCGGTGTGGAAAAGCAGCTCAAGGTAGCCGTTGGGCATGCCCTTCTGGTGGGTGACTGCCTGATGACCGCGGTCGTCGTTGATGGAACCACGAAAAAGACCGC
Organism: Pseudomonadota bacterium; assembly: GCA_027624035.1. GTDB lineage: Bacteria > Pseudomonadota > Gammaproteobacteria > Pseudomonadales > Azotimanducaceae > UBA7455. Next base: position 38,037 of record JAQBUI010000004.1, read on the forward strand.
CGCAGCGTTCAGCAGACAATTCGGCAGCAAGAGCCACGGCCTGGTCTATGGGGACATCGTGCCGGACTTCTTCATGTTCAATAATCCGGAGAGCGCGTGCCGAACCTGTGGGGGCGTCGGCACCTATAAACAGACCCACCCGGACCTGCTGGTATCTGCGCCCCACCTGTCCATCAGGGAAGGCTGCTTTTTGAAAGAAGCGTTCAACTACAACCCCAGCAACCATGGCGGCTATACCCTGTATACCCTGTCGAAACTCCATGGTTTCGACCTGGACGCACCATGGACCGAGTTGTCGGATCAACACAAGGAGGTCATTCTGTATGGCACCAGGGGCAAACCCCTGCAACTGCAGGTACCACCCGATGCCAAGCAGAAGAAGGAGAACTGGCTGAAACATCAGTGGGCCTTTCCCGGAGTCGCCGCGGGTATCGAGCGGCGTTATCGCTGGTATCGGCAGCGCGACGTCGCCAATTCCGGAATGGAGGCCTGGCTGGACAGGGTCATGGTGGACCACACCTGCCCGGACTGTAAGGGCGCGCGGCTCCGGGCCACCCGGCAGTTGTTTACCATTGACGGCAAGACCATCCACGACTTCGGGCAACTGAATTTTGACGAATTGCATCCCTTCATCAAGTCGATCAAGCCGGCTGGCAAGCACGCCACTGCCGGTGCCCAGGTGCTGAACGAGATCGAGAAGAGGCTGGAACTGCTGCTTGGCATCGGGCTCGACTATCTGAACTTCAACCGCACCTCTGCCTCGCTGTCCGGTGGTGAGGCCCAGCGTATCAGGCTGTCCACCCAGATCGGCTCCGGCCTGATGGGTATGTTATATGTGCTGGACGAACCCTCCATTGGCCTGCACCCCAAGGACAACGAGAAGATGATCGCCACCCTGCGCTCGTTGCGGGATGTGGGCAACACGGTCATCGTGGTCGAGCATGATGAAGATACCATTCGTGCTGCGGACCACGTGATCGAAATGGGGCCGGGGCCCGGGATTCACGGCGGCGAGGTGGTGGAAACCGGTACACTCGCCAGGATTCTGAAGAACAAAAAGTCGCCCACCGGGCAGTACCTTTCCGGTGCCAGACGCATTGAGGTGCCGCAGGCCCGACGTGACTCGAACGGCAAGTCGCTTGTCGTGCGAGGCGCGCGCCACAACAATCTCAAGGACATCGATGTCGAGGTGCCACTGGGCCAGTTCATCTGCGTGACCGGGGCATCGGGTTCCGGCAAGTCCACCTTGATCAACGAAATCCTCTACAAGCGCCTGTGGAAAGAACTCGTGGACACCCGTACCATCGCGGGCGACCACGAGGATGTGGAAGGCTGGGAAGAAGTCACCCGGGTGATCAACATCGATCAGACTCCAATCGGGCGCAACTCACGGTCCAACCCCTCTACCTACATCGGCTTTTACGACAACATCCACACACTCTTCTCTAAAACCAGCGATGCCAGGGCGCGAGGCTACAAGCCCGGCAGATTCTCGTTCAACGTCAAAGGCGGCCGCTGTGAGGAGTGCCAGGGCGAGGGCAACATAAGAACCCGGCTCTACTTCATGCCTGATGTTGAGGTCCTCTGCACCAGTTGCAAGGGTATGCGTTTTAACCCCAGAACGCTGGAGGTCACCCACAAGGACAAGAACATCGCGGACGTTCTTGAGATGCCCATCGAAGAAGCCGTGGAATTCTTCGCGGACGAACCGGCGATCGGCGACAAGATCCGGGTATTGAACGACCTTGGCCTTGGTTACCTGACCCTCGGGCAGTCGGCCACCACGCTGTCCGGTGGTGAAGCCCAACGGGTCAAGCTGGCCGCGGAACTTTCGAAGCTGCAGCGCAAGGGCCACGTACTGTACATCCTGGACGAACCCACCACCGGCCTGCACCTTGCGGACATTTCCCGCCTGCTGGACTGCCTGCATCAGCTTGTGGATGCCGGCCATACCGTCCTCGTCATCGAACACCAGCTCGATGTGATCAAAACGGCTGATCACATTATCGACCTTGGCCCCGAAGGCGGGCGTGGCGGTGGCGAGATTGTGGTGACCGGGACACCAGACCAGGTGGCAGCCTGCAAGGCTTCCCATACCGGGCGCTTTCTCAAGGCATACATGTGAGGCTGCACGGATCAACGCTCATTCCCCCTCCTGTACAGCTGGACCATCGCTTTACCGCCAGCCCCTCAGACTGACCGTCTCTGGGATCAAGGCATTGGACAATCCGGCCGGGCTGACAGACCATGGTCGGTCCTGGCGTTTCGGAGGTCCCTTTCGATGAAGGTTCCATTCAGCAGATATCTGGAACTGATGCGCAGCTATATGTATCCACAGCGCTGGCTGCTGCTGGTGCTGACGACAGGGCTTACCTGCGGAATTGGTATGCAGCTCGTGAATCCGCAGATCCTGCGTTATTTCATCGATTCCGCGATCGACACGTCTGCGACCGCACCCCCCATGTCATCGGTGACGCTGGCTGCGCTCGCCTATCTGGCCCTTGCGATCTTTGGGCAGGTCATCGGCATTGGCAACAGCTACCTGTCGAGCCTCATCGGATGGAACTCCACCAACGCGCTGCGCGAAGACCTCGCGTCCCACTGTCTTCGACTCGATATGTCGTTTCACAAGTCAAAGACGCCCGGCGAACTGATCCAGCGGATCGATGGCGATGTTGGTGTTCTCGGCAACTTCTTCTCCACGTTTCTCATCAACATTCTCACCAATGTCGCCATGCTCATCGGGACGCTGTTCATTCTCTTTTCTGAAAATCTGACCATTGGCGCGGTACTGACTGGCAGCAGCGTGATCCTGTTCGGCGTCATCTATGCCATGCGGTCACTCGCAGTCGAACACAACAAGGCGATGTTTGAAGCCATGAGCAGCTTTTACGGATTCATCGAGGAACGTCTGGCTGGAAAGGAAGACATCAGGGCACTCGATGGCATTCCCTATGTGCTGAGAAGACTTTACGAAAAGGTGCGCCATGTCTATCGCAAGAGCCTCTCAAGTGGCTATATCAACAATGTGATTTCATGGACCATGATGTTCTGCATGGCGCTCAATCAGGCCATCGCACTGGGGATTGGCGCATACCTCTACCTTCAGGGTGACATCACCCTGGGCACGGTGTTCATGATCATCCAGTATCTGAACATGCTGATGGGGCCCCTGTTGTCGATCTCAAATCAGGTCCAGGCGCTGCAACAATTCAGAGCGAGCGTAGAGAGAGTCGAGGAGTTGTTCTCAACCGAGCGGAAGATTGTAGATGGCAACGGGCCGGACCTGCCGCAAGGGCCGCTCCGGGTCGAGTTTGACCATGTCAGCTTCAGCTATGAACCCGACAACCCAACGCTCACGGACATCACCTTCAGCCTCGAGCAGGGCGAGGTTCTGGGACTGCTCGGCAAGACCGGCAGTGGCAAGAGCACCATTGCCCGAATGCTGTTCCGCTTTTATGACCCCGACCAGGGCGTCATTCGATTGCAGGGCCGGCCATTGCGTGAATGCGGTGTGCACCATCTGCGCAGCCATGTTGGCATGGTGACCCAGGACGTTCAGCTGTTCCGGGCGACGATGCGCGACAACCTGACTTTCTTTGATCCCGACGTTGACGATGCAGTCATTGTCGATGCCATTGACAGACTGGGCCTGACGAGCTGGCTGAATCGCCTCTCTGATGGTCTGGACACGAAGATCGGCACCAGTGATATTGGTCTGTCGGCTGGCGAGGCGCAGCTCTTGGCCTTCACCAGAGCATTTCTGAATCGACCCGGGCTGCTGATTCTCGATGAAGCATCTTCCAGGCTGGACCCGGCCACGGAACAACTCATGGAGTCCGCGATGGATGAACTGCTCGACCAGCAAACCGCCATCATCATCGCTCACCGGCTGGATACCGTGCGTCGAGCCGACCGGATTGTGATATTGGACGAAGGACGGATCGTGGAGTCCGGTGCCCGGCTGGACCTGGAGAACGACCCGGACTCGAAGTACAGCGAACTGCTGCGGGTGGGAATGCAGGAGGTATTGTCATGAGTTGGTACCGGCAGCTCTGAGAGCTGACCAAACATGTCAAGGGCAGCTACCTCGTGCTGCTGCTGGTCTATCCGCTGCTGGCGCTGCCGGAAGCAGCGACAGGTCTAGCGGCCAAGGGGGTGTTCGACATTCTGCAGGGCCTTGAAACGGTCAGCATCTTGTCTGGCTGGCTGACCCTGGAAGTCGGCAGTGCAATGGAAGATCGCATCGACTGGGTCTTTTACCTGGTGGGCGGCCTGATGCTGCTTCACGTCGTCCATGTCATTCCCTATTTTGCAGGCTTTTACTGGTTTGTCAGGATGCAGCATCTGCTGACCTCGCTATTGCAGAAAAACATGCTCACCAGCGTTTACAGGCGCCCGGGCGCCGAAGGTCTGCCGGATTCAGCCGGCGAGGCCATCAGCCGATTTCGTGGCGATGCCGCCGAGGCAGCGGGTTTCATATTCGGTAGCCAGAATATGGTGTCAAACCTGATTGTGGGTGGCGCGGCACTCACCTTGCTGATGCACGTTGACCCGTGGATTACTTCGGTCGTGTTCTTTCCACTGCTGATCGTGGTCATCACGGCGCGGGTAGCATCGGCCAGGGTCGAACGATACCGCCGGGCCAGCCGGGAGACCACCGGCGATGTGACGGGGGCAATCGGCGAACTGTTCGGTGCCGTCCAGGCTGTCCAGGTGGCCTGCGCCGAGAACCGGATCATCGAGCACTTTCGCCAGTTCAATGAGCGGCGACGGGTGGCCGGGCTCAAGGATGTCCTGTTCAACAACCTCCTGGGGGTCATCTTTGGTGGTGTCGCCACCATAGGCCTGGGTGTGGTCCTGCTGCTGGCGGGCTCAAAGCTGCGCAGCGGCGAGCTGACGGCGGGTGACTTTGCGCTGTACCAGTATTATTTGTTCTGGATTCTTGGCATACCGGTCACGATTGGCTCGATGCTGGTTCGGGTGCAGCAGCTCAAGGTATCCCTGGGCAGAATGCAGCAGCTCACTGGTGAGGACCCCGAACAACTGGTTGCACGAAGCAACACCTACCTCTGGGGTGAGTATCCGTCACTCAGCCATCCGGCCAAGGAACCTGGGGATCAGTTGCAGCAACTGGAGGTCAAGGGACTCACGTCAATATTCCCGGGCACCGACAAGGGGATTGACGATGTCAGCTTCCGTCTCGGGCGGGGCTCACTGACCGTGATCACCGGCAGAGTCGGTGCCGGCAAGTCGACACTGCTACGTGCGGTATTGGGCCTTTTGCCGGTCGACCGCGGTGAGGTGTACTGGAACCATGAACGGGTCGTCTCGCCGGACAGCTTTTTTGTGCCGCCGCGGTCGGCCTACGTTCCCCAGGTGCCCCAGCTCTATAGCGACTCGCTTCGAGACAATATACTGATGGGAATGCCGGAGGACAGGGTCAATCTGCCGGAAGCGCTGCGACGGTCCGCTCTTGACGAGATCGAAGAACTGCTGGATGAGGGCCTCGATACCCTGGTGGGCCCACGAGGCGTGCGCCTGTCCGGCGGGCAAATCCAGCGGGCAGCTGCGGCCAGAATGTTCGTGAGAGACGCTGAACTGCTGGTGTTTGACGATCTTTCCAGCGCGCTGGATGTCAAAACCGAACAGAAATTGTGGCAGCGTATTGCGGAAGTTGGTTCGACCTGCCTGGTGGTCTCCCATCGCAGAGCGGTATTGCGCGCTGCCGATCAGATCATCGTACTCAAAGATGGGCACGTCGAAGGGATCGGCACCCTGCCGGAACTGCTTGAGGGTTGTGAGGAGATGCAACGCATCTGGGCCGAGGCATGAGGCAGGCGAGCCTGCAGGCAGAGAACAGTGAACGGTTATAATTCGTGATGTTTCGAGTGCTTCCCGAACGGGATGGATAGACGTCAGGGAGACGGGTCACCTGTGAACGCGTCGTCAGGAAACTTCTCGGTAATGAGCATGATCGGCTGCCTCGATGCAAACACTCGATAGGTCCGGGATATCAGAGCCTGTGTGGGGTCACACTTGAAATGTGTCGCCAGGTCACCGGCTGGAGTCACCTCACGGGCCGTGATTTCGCGAAAGGTTTCGAGGCGCGTCTGTTGCAACAGTTCACCGATCGGCTTGCGCCGCTGCAGCAGACCGGCACGAATCGCTTCCGGCAGCCGTTGCGGCACGATCAGGGACTCCGCATAGAGGCAGGCCTTGTGGGAGCGCTCGCCTTTCAGCAGGATCTGGCGCCGCAGCAGACGCGTGGAGTGTTGCAGGTCGAGCGGTGAGGAGACGTCAGATGAGTTCACATAATCCTGGGCGATGACGTTCACCACCATTTTCTCACCCAGAAACGCCTCGATGGTCGCGGTTACCGTACCATCGGTGATGAGCAGGACCCTCTGAAACGGACTCAGTTGTCGAAGGTCCAGATCGCCGGACTTTGTCTCCCCATTCAGGTCAAAACCCATCAGGTCATTGCTCTTGCTTCATGCGTTGTACGGCCGCTTCATTGAGCTCTATCCCCAGGCCGGGCTTATCCGTCAGTTCCATGACGCCATCGGTGGGCAGCACCCCTTCGCCAAAGAGCTCCGCCACCTCATCCAGCGGGCCAGAAAACTCAGTCGAGAACTCATGGGGCCGGGTTGCATTCTGCACCGTTGAGTAAACATGCAGCGAAGCCATCGAGTTGATGCCAGCCTGAGGGCTGTGGGGCATCACGGGCTTGTCCAGGGTTTCGGCCATCTGAAAGATCCGTTTGACCTCGGAGGGCCCACCGGCATGGACGATATCCGGCTGCAGAATGTCGGGGTTGCCCAGCAGCACGAGATTCTGAAAATGCCAGCGAAAGGCATCCTGCTCACCAGCCGAGACTGCCACATCCAGGGCATCGGCAATCTGCCGCAGCCCGGGTAAATCATAGTGGGGAATCGGTTCTTCAAAGTGATCAATGCCCAGTGCTTCGAAGCGGCGACCCTGCGCAATGGCCGTCGAGACAGAGTAGCCGTTGTTTGCATCAAAGCCGAGATAGATATTGCCACCCAGAAACTCACGCACCAGCTTGAACATCTGGTAGTCCTTTTCAGGGTCGATGTCCTGCCGCCAGCCGCGCCAGTCCATACGGATCTTGAAAGCGCGGAACCCCTGGGCCCATCCGTCCTTTACCAGCGTGAGCATCTCCTCCGGCTGCATCCGCCAGCCCGACCCCGTGCTCCAGTACAGCGGGACCGTCTTGCGTGCAGCACCACCCATCAGCATGTGCACCGGCAGGCCGGTTTCCTTGCCGAGCAGGTCCCACAGGGCGACGTCGATGATCCCAACCACCCAGCCGGGCAGTTTGAAAAGCTGTTCACCCTTACCAAGGGCCAGCGTGGTCCAGTGGCGATCGATGGTGCGTGGATCTTCCCCCACCAGCGCGGGCTTGATCCGGCTGTCCAGATAGGCCTGGAAGACGGCATTGTTCCGGCCGGGGATTTCCGCCCAGCCCTCGACCCCGGCATCGGTCTGGATGCGAAGCAGACCCTTGCCGATGGCGAGCGGCGTTCGTGTGATGTCAGTGATCTTCATCGGCTTCTCCTGAAAGAAATAGGGTCAGAGTCGAATTTCCCGCCACCCAGGAAGGACGACTCCCAACCCGGAAAGGACCTTATTCAAGGTCCCCTAGCCACGCCCGATATAGGGCATGCTGGATGCCAGTATGGTCATGAACTGAATGTTGGATTCCAGTGGCAGGCTCGCCATCTGCAGCACGGCCTGGGCAACGTGTTCTACGTCCATGGTCGGTTCCGGCTTGAGCGAACCGTCCGCCTGGGGAACACCGCCGCCCATGCGTGCGGTCATGTCGGTCAGCGCGTTACCTATATCAATCTGACCACAGACGATGTTGTACTTGCGCCCGTCAAGGGAGGTGGATTTGGTCAGGCCGGTCATTGCATGCTTGGTGGCCGTATACGGCGCCGAGTTGGGTCGTGGCACGTGAGCAGAGATGGACCCATTGTTGATGATGCGCCCGCCTTTGTCCTTCATGGCTTTGAACGCCTGCTGGGTACACAGAAAGGCACCGGTAAGATTGACGTCTACCACCCGCTGCCACTGCTCGAAGGTCAGATCCTCTAACGGTACCGGTGGGGCGCCACTGCCCGCGTTGTTAAAGAGCACATCGACCTGGCCGAACGTGGCAAGCGTCGTCTCGAAGAGATTGGCAACGGAGTCCGGCTTGCCCACATCGGTCTGCACAGCCAGGATTCGACCGCCCGCATTTGCCTCGGCCACCGCAGCGTCCAGCACGTCCTGCCGTCGACCCGCAATGGTCACTCTGAACCCTGCCTTGAGCAATGCCAACGCGCTGTGTTTTCCAACGCCTGTTCCACCGCCCGTGATGATGGCAACCTTGCCTGTCTCTGCGCCCGCCACATGTGCATCAGCCATGGGAATCCTCTATCTTCATGGAAAGCGGATATGATAGCGGCTGGCAGGTCCGGGCGCGACCGGAGCATGAGTCCCGGTCTCCCGTGACAGCACCTCGGAGCAGATCCGGGGTGAGGGTGATGCACTGGCGACGGCAAACCTATACTGCCGCATTCACCAAAGATCCGTTCTATTGTTGTATCAGCAGGGCGATCGCCGGCTTTTTCTTCAAGCGGATGGCAAGCTGCAGGGCAGCCTCTCCCTGCCGGGTTGTAAGCCCAAGGACCGGCCCGGACTTCAGCACCAGCGCCGTGAGAGTACCGTTCTTCGTTACCGCGTGGTGCAGTGCCGTCTTGCCAGAGGCATCCTGCCAGTCCACTTCGGCGCCAGCGGCCAGAAGCGCTTGTGTCGTTTCCCCATCGCCCCTGATGATCGCACGATGCAGTACGCTACCCTGGTGGTGTCCGCCAGCGGCATTGGCGTCCGCGCCCCGGGATAGCAGCAACTTTATCATTACTCCACGCTGGCCCGTGCCACGCTCGATCGCCATGGCGAGCGGTGTATGACCATGGTGATTCACAGCATTCACGTCCGCGCCCGCATCGAGCAGAAAGTCGGCACTGTTGATGGCTCCACTCATCGCCGCGGCGTGTAACGGCGACAGCCACCAGCGCCCGCCCGCCGGGGCTACGCTGACACAATCAGCCAGTGGAAGCTCCCGTAACGCAGCCACATCGTCCAGTGCCGCCAGATGAAGCACCGAGGGTTCGACGCCCTGACTGATCAGGAACCTGGCGATGCCGTCATGACCACCGAACGTGGCGACATCCAGCAGTGACCTGCCACCATGATTGCGATGGGAAATGTCCGCTCCGGCAGCCACCAGCGCTTGCACAAGTTCCAGGCTGCCGGACTCAATGGCCTCATCCAACGGGACATTATGGTGAGCATTTTTGGCATTCGCCAAAGATGGATCATCGGCCAGCAAACCGGCCACGGCCGCAAGATCATGATCATTGATCGCCTGCAGCAGCAGGACTCGCCTGTCACGGCGGCCCCGCCCGCCCGCACCGGCCTGTCTAGCCACCTGCCTGGAGTTCCCCATTTGGATGAAGCACTTCCAGAAACCGTGAACCGAACCGATCCGCCTTCGCCTCACCGATACCGTTGATGGTCAGCAGCTCACCCCGATCCTTCGGCATATAGGTCGCCAGTTCCTTCAACGTTCGATCGTGGAACACCATGAAGGGTGCGAGATTGTTCTCACTGGCGATCATGCCGCGAAGCGCGCGCAGTGATTCATACAGAGATTCATCGTAGTCGAGGTCCTGAAGTGGTGCGGCACGTTTTACCGGTGTGCTGGCCGCACCCTGGGTCATATCCTTGTGCAGCAAGATGGTCTCATCCCCCCGCAGTACCCCACGGCAGGCCGGCAGCAGGCGCAGACCACCATAGCCACCCACATCCACTTCAACAAAGCCCTTCACCACCAATTGGCGAATCACGCTGCGCCATTCATTGGCCGATAGCTCCCTGCCGAGGCCATACACCCCAAGACGGTCATGACCAAAGCGGCTGATGCGTTCATCTTCGTTACCCAGCAATACATCAATCACGTAGTTCGCACCGAACCGCTGGTCCGTGCGATAGATGGCGGACAGAACCTTTTGAACCACGAGTGTCGCATCGAAGGTCGGGCGCGGCGTGACACAGTTGTCGCAGTGGCGGCAGCCCTTGTCATGGCCCTTGTCATAGTCTTCGCCGAAATACTTCAGCAGAACCCGTCTACGGCAGTCGGTGACCTCACAGAACGCCAGCATGGAATTCAGCTTCTGCTGTTCTATTCGGTTCTGCTGTTCGCTGGCGTTGCCCCCGACCATCTGTTGCAGCTTGGTGACGTCAGCAAGGCCATAGATCATCCAGGCATCCGCTGGCTCACCATCGCGACCGGCCCTGCCCGTTTCCTGATAGTAGCCTTCAATGCTCTTCGGCAGGTCGAGATGCGCCACAAAGCGAACGTCGGGCTTGTCGATGCCCATACCAAAGGCGATGGTGGCCACCATCACCACACCGTCTTGTTCCAGAAACCGCTGTTGATTGGCCTGACGGTCACCGGCGTCCATCCCCGCATGGTAGGGTAAGGCATCGTACCCCTGACCCTGCAGCCAGGTAGCGGTCTGCTCGGTACTCTTCCTGGAAAGGCAGTAGACAATACCGGACTGGCCGGTCCTGCCTTTCAGGAACCCGGCAAGCTGGCGCCTGGGGTCTTTCTTCTGCTGGATCTGATAGTAAATGTTGGGTCGATCAAAGCCCTGGATGAACACCCGCGCCCCATCGATTTTCAGACGCTCGATGATCTCAGTCCGGGTCATGTCATTTGCCGTGGCCGTCAGCGCCAGCAGCGGCGTATTGGGGTATCGCTCCTTGAAAAAGCTGAGTTGCAGATAGTCCGGCCGGAAGTTGTGACCCCACTGTGAAACGCAGTGGGCTTCGTCAACCGCGACCAGGGAGATCTCTACAGAATCAAACAACGCCACGATTTCGGGTGTCTGCAGCCGCTCGGGCGCCAGATAGAGGAGCTTCAACTCACCGCTTCGGCAGGCACCCATGACCTGCTCCCGCTCGTCGCGGGACTGTGTGGAATTCAGGAAATCCGCCTTGATGCCCAGTTGGTCGGCGGCTCGAACCTGATCCTGCATCAGGGCAATGAGCGGCGACATCACCACGGTCAGGCCGGGCAACAGCAGCGATGGGAGCTGGTAACACAACGACTTGCCGCCACCGGTGGGCATCAGCACCAGCGCGTCGCCACCGGCCAGGACCTGACCGATCACCTCATCCTGGGGCGAGCGAAAGGTATCGTAGCCAAAGGTCGTTTGTAGTATCTGAAGGGGCGATTGCTGAGTGATGACGGTTTCCCTGCTTGACGTAGATACAGTTTAGCAATCAGCAGGGGCTTTGTGGTGTATGCGATGTCTGCGTGGGTCCAGCCAGCTGCGGAAATTGTGATAAGCCTTTGACCCTGTTGCCTGAGGCGATTACCCCTTGATGTGGCTACAGGTGTGAAAGGGCAGACAGGCCGAGAACAAGGCCCGACTTGCCCGCTTCGAGGAAATGAACCCCGAGGCGTGGGCCGGGTTGGCCGGGAGGTCACTGGCCTCTGCCGACGGAACGCTTGAACTCGTGATCACCGACCTGACGGCATTTCCCGACCGGCGTATGATGGTTTGATACTTCTTACAGGGGCACGCTCATGGCATCACCGAGAATTGACCTGGCCTGCGTCGGCCGCACCGTACCGGAGAGTATCGAGATCATTCGGGCAAGCGAGGCTGCCGGTTGGCAGGGCGCGTGGATTACCGAAATCAATGGCATGGACGGCGTGACGCACGCCACTGCCGCAGCGTGCAACCTCAAGGCAGGCCGAACAGGTTCAGCCATCCTGCCCATGCAGACACGGGACCCGCTACTGATGGCCATGACGGCGACGTCCATCAGCCAGGTGGCACAGGGCGGCTTTGTACTGGGCCTCGGCACCAGCACGAAGATCATTATCGAGGACTGGCATGCAACAGATTGGGGCAAGCCACTGGCGCTGACCCGGGACTATGTCTCCCTGGTAAGACGGTTTCTTGCCGGTGAACGTGTCACCACAGAGCAGGGCCGCTGGCGGTACCGTCGCGCTCAACTGGGGGCCCGGCCAAAGGGAGACATTCCGATTTACCTCGCAGCCCTGAATGATGGGATGCTGCGGCTTGCCGGCGAAATCGCCGACGGCGTCATTCTGAATTTCGTCACACCCCGGGACCTGGAACACGCCCGCAAACTGATCGCCGAGGGTGCCGCCATCAGCGGTCGCAGCCTCGATCAGTTTGAGCTTATGGTGTTTTTCCGGGCGAGTGTGACGGACGACTACGAGCGGGTGCGGGAGCGCTACCAGCGCGAACTCTTTACCTACATCATGTCACCTGTCTATCAATCCATGTTTGATCGCGAGGGCTACGGGGAAGACTGCAAGAAGATAGAGTCCATGTGGCGTGCGGGTCAGCGTGAGGAAGCGCTGGCGGCCATTCCACCAGCCCTGATTCAGCAGAGGGCCCTGATTGGCAGTGCCGCCGATATCAGGGCCCGACTGGACGACTACATGGCAGTCGGGTTGCAAACCGCACTCACATTGCCAGTCGCCATACCGGACCAGGACTACAAAGAGGACACGCTGCGGACAATCTCAGAGTTGTCTGTGAAATAGAAGACGCCACCATGGCTGATTGACTGGATGAGCTGGCAGTGGTCGTACCTGCGACGTTTGCCCGCAAGCGTACCCGGACGCAATAGAAACAGCACTTACATGAAAGCGCCGGTGACCACGTATCGACTGGACAAAAAGAACGGCCCAAATGCCAGAATCCCGAGCGGCCGGAAGCGATATTGCCGATCCGGCCCGAAACAGCGTCGAGTTGGACCCGATGGGACTGGCAACGACGATTTTCGGCCAGCCGCTACGGCATCATCGCTTCGATCAGTGCCGGGCCGGGAGTCGCGAGGGACTTCTGCAGGGCTACAACGAATTCCTCCACCGTGGTGACTCGCCACGCGGGTACGCCCATCCCCCTGGCAATATCTGTCCACCTGAGTTCCGGGTTCCGAAGGTCCAGCATGCTCATTGCCTTCGGACCGGGATTGTGGGCACCGACCCGTCCGAACTCGATCTGCAGGATGGAATACTTCTGGTTTGCAAAGATGATGGTGGTGACATCAAGCCCTTCGCGGGCCTGGGTCCACAGCGCCTGGTTGGTGTACATCCCACTGCCATCGGCCTGCAGGCTGATGACCCGTCGGTCCGGGCAGGCGACCGCAGCGCCGGTTGCACAGGGAAGGCCAAAACCAATGGCGCCGCCAGTGAGCATCAGCCAGTCGTGGGGTGCGGCCGTGCGGGTCGCCGCAGTACAGCCACCGCCACAGGTGCCACCTTCATCTACCACAATGGCATTCTCCGGAAAATAATGCGCCAGCGCTGACCCCAGGGAACGTGGATCAAGATTGCCGCTCGGCAGGCCAGGCTGTGACAGGGGATTGACTCGCGCTTCAACCGCTTTGGCGCCGATTGCCTCAATGAGCGCCTCCAGAGCACCGTCGATGTCCTCGTCTCGCTCTACCAGAGTATGCAGTTCGCAGCCTTCAGGCGTCAGATAATTCGGCTTGTCCGGATAGGCAAAGAACGTCACCGGAGGCTGCGAACTGAGCAGAATCAAATGACGGGTCCCTTCAAGAACCTCCGCCGCCTGTTCACCGAAGTACGGCAGGCGAGGGATCTCCGCCCGGCCAGCACCGCGCTGCACCCGGCCCACAAAGGTATCCATGATCACCCGCGCTCCCGTAGCCTGGGCCACCCGGTCTGCCATAGCGGCGCGAGCTTCTGTCAGGACTCCGTTCATCAGAATGACGCTCGGTTCGCCGGTTCGAAGCGCCTTTGCAACCTCGTCTACATTGTCTTTACTGTAGGGCTTTGGCGCGATGGGCGTTCTGGGGGTAGCCACGGCGGTGGTTCTGTTCCACGCCGTGTCCGCCGGCAGGATCAGGGTCGCGACCTGGCCCGGAGGCGCCATGGCAGCCTGCACCGCTTCGGCCCCGTCGGCGGCCACCGTATCGGCAGATTCCGACACCTTGACCCACCCCGATACGGGCCGCGCAATACCTTCCACATCAGAAGTCAGGGGCGCATCGTATTTGCGATGATAGGTGGCGTGATCCCCCACCACGTTCACGATCGGAGTGCGCGCCTTCTTGGCATTGTGCAGGTTGGCAATGCCGTTCCCCAGACCCGGCCCCAGATGAGTCAGTGTGACCGCCGGACGGCGAGTCATACGGCCGTAGCCGTCAGCCGCTCCCGTCACGATGCCTTCAAACAGTCCCAGGACACAGCGCATGTCGGGGTTGTTGTCCAGTGCCGCCACGAAATGCATCTCTGACGTACCAGGATTGGCAAAGCAGACATTGGCCTCTGCGTCCACCAGGGATTTGACGAGGCTCTCCGCACCGCTGCGGTCCTTTTGATCTGACATCATTCTCTCCGATTTTGAATCGCGCCATCATACCCTGTGAGCGGGAATAGTCACCTCTGACGGCAACCGGGATTCAGACCAGCAGGCGGTATGGCGCGGCGAGGAGATCCCTGACTTCACCCAGAAACTGTGCCGCAGGTGCACCGTCCAGCACCCGGTGGTCCCAGGTCAATGACAGGTTCATCTTCATGGCTTTGACAGGACGGTCATCATCCCAGGCAAGGCCCTCTACGATTCGGTTGACACCCAGAATGCCTGCCTGGGGTGAATTGAGGATCGGGGTAAAAGCATCAACCCCGAACATCCCCAGGCTCGAAATCGTGAACGTACCATTGGCATAGTCATCCATGGACAGCCTGCCTGCCCTGGCGGCGGCGGCCAGCCGCGCACTCTGCACGGCAATCTCCTTGATGCTCAGCTGATCTGCGTCGCGGATCACCGGAACCACCAGGCCCTCGTCCAGCGACACCGCAACCCCGATGTGGATGCCGAAGGCCGTTTCAATGGCATCTTCACCCAGGATACTGTTCATCAAGGGGTGCTTCCCCAGCGCCCTCGCCACGGCCCTGATCACGAGATCGGTGTAGGTGGGCCGGATACCTTCGTGCTGCCATTCTTCAATCAGCTGGCTCCGAAGCTTGACTGCATCATCCATCGGGACTTCCATGTCCATGGTGAGCTGAGCGCTCTCCTGCAGGCTGGCATGCATGCGCCGGCCAATGGTTCGACGCATGGTGCTCAGCGGGATGGAAGTTCCTGGTCTGCCTGGCAGCCCGGGAGACAGAGGCCCGGCCATCGGCAGGTCGGCCTCGACAATCCGCCCGCCGGGGCCGCTGCCCTGGAGCAGTTGCAAATCAATGCCACGTTCAGCCGCAAGGCGACGTGCTATTGGAGAAGCCGTTACCCGCTGGGCTACCGGCGCGGGCGGCTCTACGGTCGATGATGGTGCCGCCAGGATGTCTTCCTTGACAATTCTGCCGCCCGGGCCTGTTCCCTTCACCCCGGTCAGGTCGACGCCCATTTCCTGGGCGAGCTTACGGGCCGCTGGCGATGATCTGACCCGGCGCCCCGCATCCGCGCGCGGTGCTGGGCTGGACTCCGGTTCACGGGCGGCTGTTGACGGCCCGGCGGCATCGATTTCGATCGGGTCCAGTTCCCGTTTCTGAACGGGGATAGAGCCGATGTCTTCCGGCATGGGTTCATCTGCTTCGAAGATAAAGCCCACCACCTCCCCCGGCGCCAGCGTCGACCCGGCTGGTACCCGATGCCTTACGATGCCATCGGCCCCGGCATCCACATCCATGTTCACCTTCTCGGTCTCAAGGGCATACAACATCTCGCCCCTGGTCACCGGGTCGCCATCCTCAACATACCATTGCGACACCATGCCCTCGGTCATGGTCATGCCGACCTTGAGCAGATAGATTTCTTTCGGCATTGAATGTCTCCCTTCTCAATCGGTGGTTCTTGATGGCTCCAGAAATGACCCCCGGCAGGCGGCCACCTGTAATGCCTTACCAGGGTCGATCACCAGCGGGCCGGTGCGGGAAAGACGAACGCTGAACGCCTGCCCCGGTTTCACCACCCGTTCACGTTCACCATCCAGTGCAATCACACAGGGGCCCTTCAGGGTCATCGGTGTGTCGAAGGCCAGCCGCCCGACCTCGGCCACTTCCACACGTTGATAGAGTCCAGGGGCGATCGGTGCGCGCACGGTTCGGCCTGGCCCGGTCCGGATCATCAGACCCTCGTCATCGGCCTCGGACACCGGATGAATCAGCCCACCCAGCGCCGACATTCCGACCACAGCGGGGTCGGCACGGGTCAGAAACACCTGGCGCAGGGCGCCGCTCTTGAGCAGTGCACGGGCGCCGATGAAACGTTCGTCCGTCACCACGGCATCAATCAGCGCAAGATCAGGCGCTTCGCCCTCAATATCGATATCAATGATCTTCGCGGTTCGGGCGACTTCACCGATGCTGACGTGGCCCGCTGCGATCAGGCCCAGCGCGGCGCCAGCCACAGTCGCCTCGATCATACGGGGAAAGACATTGTTGGTGCCCGTCGAAATGGCCAGCAGGGGCGCCGTTCGCCAGCCCCGGGTGAAGGCGCGGGCGGTCCCGTCACCGCCCAGCACCAGGCAGGCAGCACAGGCAAGGCCGCAGAGATCCTCGGCCGCTCGTTCAGTGTCTATGGCAGATGCCGTTTTGGGGCATTCGACGAGCGTGACCTGCGGTGTGATGTCAAGGTCAGCGGACAACTCCTCCATGACACTGGCAGCAATGCCGTGGGAGTCATCCATGAACGCAAAGTGACGCGCCCCGGCCGCCACGGCACCCGCCAGGGCCCGCCTGACAATGGTTGCTTTTTCCCGGTTATCGAATACCGATGCCCTCGCCACCAGCCGCCGCACGTCCTTGCCGGATGACGGATTGACAACAATGCCGATGGGCGCAACGGCTTGCCGGTCCCGGGCTCTGGCGGCCATGGTGGTGGGTCAGATCTCCAGCGTCTTTCTGACCTCAGCCACGATTTTGGCGGCATTCGGCATATAGGTCGCCTCCAGTACCGGGCTGAATGGCACCGGGGAAAAGGGCGCACCGACTCTCGCAACCGGTGCATCAAGATGGTCGAACGCCAGTTCCTGAATCTGCGCCGCGATCTCACCCCCAATGCCACCAAACCGGACGGCCTCGTGTACCACGAGTGCCCGGTGTGTCTTTTCAACCGATTTGATGATCAAAGCGGTATCCAGTGGCTGAATACTGCGCACATCGATCACCTCTGCATCAAGCCCGAGCCCGGCCAGTTCGTCCGCCGCCTTGACGGCCTCATGCACCATTCGGCTGACCGCCACAATGGTGTAGTTGCTTCCCTCCCGGACAACATTTGCTTTGCCAATCGGGACCTCATACACCTCCTCTGGTACTTCCCCGCGAATCCCGAGGCTCAGTTTATTCAGCACCACAAACACCGGGTTGTTGTCCCGGGCAGCCGCAATCACCAGACCCTTGGCGTCATACGGGGTCGCCGGCATGACGACCTTTACACCCGGCAGGTGCGCGAGCCAGGCTTCCAGGCACTGGGAGTGCTGGGCCGCCATATTCATCCCGCCACCGGACATGGTCAGGACGGTCACCGGCAGCGTCGCAGCACCACCGAACATATAGCGCATCTTGGCAAGCTGATTGGTGACCTCATCCATGCACTCGGCAATGAAATCCATGAACATGATGTCGATGATCGGCCTGCAACCGGTGGCAGCCGCACCAACGCCCAGGCCCATGATGGCCTTTTCCGAAATCGGTGTATCAAACAGCCGGTTTTCACCGAACTCTGCCAGCAGGCCCCGATAGTAGCCAAACACGCTGCCGGCTCCGGCTACGTCTTCACCGGCCACGAACGCGTTGTCCTGTTCGTTCAGGATTGCCCGTACACCCTCCGTGATGGCCGCCACGTAGGTGATGCTCCGGGGCTGCTGCTTCGCTTTTTCCATGATCTTCCCCCTCAGGCTACGCTGTAGACATCTTCGAGCAATTCGGATGGGTCCGGGAACGGTGACGCTTCGGCGAATTGAATTGCTGCCGCGAGCTCCTCGTCCAGCTTCTTGTAGAAGCTGGTCAGCTTGCGCTTCGTCATCACCCCCATGTCTAACAGCATCGCCTCGAAGGAGAGCAGCGCATCTTTCCTGCGCCACGCCTCAAGCTCCTCGTCAGACCGATAGGTCAGACCCATGCCACGCATCCCCACATGATCGAAAAAGCGATAGGTTTTTGCTTCCAGCAGCGATGGGCCATCACCCCTGCGAGCACGATCAATGGCCTCACCGGCGGCCTCATAGACGGCCATCACGTCCATGCCATCCACCACCACCCCCGGCATGCCATAGCCCGCTGCGCGGTCCGCCACATCGCGAATCGCCTGATGATTCTCCTGGGCCGTGTACTCGCCATAGCCATTGTTTTCACAGACGAAAATACACGGCAGTTTGTACAGGGATGCCATGTTGGCCGCTTCGTGGAAACTGCCCTCATTGGAGGCGCCATCGCCGAAGAAACAGACGGCGACCCGGTCGGTACCCCGAAACTTGTTGGAGAACGCCGCACCCATGGCGATGGGCGGGCCTCCGCCCACAATGCCATTGGCGCCCAGCATGCCGAGGCTCATGTTGGAGATGTGCATGCTGC
This sequence comes from Pseudomonadota bacterium, assembly GCA_027624035.1. Classification (GTDB taxonomy): domain Bacteria; phylum Pseudomonadota; class Gammaproteobacteria; order Pseudomonadales; family Azotimanducaceae; genus UBA7455. The sequence continues at coordinate 56,698 of JAQBUI010000004.1, forward strand.
CGCCCTTACCCTTGCAATAGCCACTCGCCTTGCCAAACAGCTCAGCAAACATTTCCGGGAAGGCGCCACCCTTGGCGATCAGGTGGCCATGGCCGCGGTGGGTACTGGTGATCTGATCCTCGTCCGAGAGATGCTGCATGATGCCGGAGGCGACTGCTTCCTGACCGACGTACAGATGCAGTGCACCCGGAATCTTCCCGTCTTCCATCAGCCCGCCTGCTGCTTCCTCAAACTTTCTGATGCGGGCCATGCGCAGGTGAAGTTCCTGCAGCACCCGGTCGGATGGGCCGCTGGTGGCGCTTCTGGTGCCGGTTTCGGCTGCGCTCCTGCTCTTTGCTGTACGCCTGGCCGGACTCCTGGCTCTGCCCTTCTTGCTGCTCTTCGCGGGGCTCTTCGCAGCAGTGTTTGCAGGGCGCTTTGCTGTGCCCCTGGTTGTGCTCTCTGCAGTGCTTTTTGTTGCGCCCTTCGTTGCGCTCCTGGTGGCGCTCTTTGCTTCGCTCTTTGTTCCGTTAGTACGTGCTCGCCGCACCGGTTGCCTCGCCATGGACTCCCTCCAGTCTAGGTTAGAACCCCTTCAGAGTAGGCCAGTCTTCAATGTGAATCCAGCCATGTTGTGATCCGCGACTTGCTGACGGTGACCGGCTGATCGAGCCACGCCGGGGCGGCCGGATCAACGCCGCCCGCCAGAGAGGGATCAGCGAAACTCGATGCCGTCAAAATCTCCCGATTCCCGCCATTGCTTCAGATACCGGAAGAACGCTACCGGACCCATTGGATAGCCGACCGCCTGTGCTGCCCCCGGCCCCGGGGGCTGACCCTCGTTGTTGTAGTAGCCAGGCGTACAGTCCGGAGAACCGAGAACGCCGCCGCCCCTGCCAGGGCCGGATAGCAGCAGTTCAATCCAGGCATCCTCACTCTCCTTTGACACCTCGATCTCCTTGAAATCATGATCCATGGCATGCCTGACCAGCATCGCGATGGTCATACCTGCTTCGGTCAGATTGTGCGGGACGTTGGAAATCAGCGCCGCCCCCTGGGTGGGCTGCAGAATGAACGCGTTCGGGAAACCGTGGACGTGGGTGCCGTGTTTGGTACGCATGCCCTTTGCCCAATACTCCGACAACTTCAGGCCGTCGCGACCGGTCATATCAAATCCGGCCCGCCTGGTATGAGCTGTGCCCACCTCAAAACCGGAGGCATAGATGATGCAATCCACCTCATATTCCCTGCCGGCCACCACCACACCAGTCTCGGTAATTCGTTCAACACCCTTGCCATCTGTATCCACCAGTTCAGTGCTCGGATGGTTGAACGCCTGCAGGTATTCGTCATGGAAGCAGGGCCGTTTACACAACTGCCGATACCATGCCTTGAGATGCTCGGCAGTGTCCGGGTCTTTGACAATCCGCTCCGCCCGCTGACGGATCTGCTCCATCTTCTCGAAATCCGCGTCCTCCATGGCTTCCATCATCTTGCTTGGCGTCCGGTCAGCCGGCGCAAGACTGATGACCTTCTCCCGATAGAGACGGGACAGATCCGTCCAGCCGTCCTGCACCAGGTCCACCTCGGCACCACCACCGGCCTGATTCTGGGTGAAGTTTTCAAGCCATCGCTGCTGCCAGCCCGGGGTAGCAATCTCCTTGAACCACTCCGGATCAATTGGCTCGTTGTTCCTCTCATCGATAGAGGAAGGCGTTCGCTGGCACACGTATAGCTTGCCGCAGGCCTTCGCAAGGTGCGGCACACACTGCACGGCCGTCGCACCCGTACCGATGATCGCCACCCGCTTGTCCGCAAGCTTTTCCATCAGGACGCCTTTCGGGTCTCCGCCGGTGTATTCATAGTCCCAGCGACTGGTATGAAACGAGTGCCCCTTGTACGACTCGATACCGGGAATGCCAGGCAACTTCGGTACGTGCAGCGGGCCGGTTCCCATACCCACATACTGCGCCGTAAATTCATCGCCACGGTTGGTGCGAATGATCCACCGTGACCGCGTTTGATCCCACACCAGATCCTTCACTTCGGTATGAAACAGCGCGTTGTCATACAGGCCATACTGTTTGCCGATATTCTGGCAGTGCTCCAGGATTTCCGGTGCATGGGCATACTTTTCAGTAGGCATATGCCCGGTCTCCTCCAGAAGCGGCATGTAGATCATCGACCCGGTATCGCACTGGGCACCCGGATAACGGTTCCAGTACCAGGTGCCGCCAAAGTCACCCCCCTTCTCAATGATCCGCACATCCTTGATGCCGTGTTCAACCAGCCGGGCACCGGTAACAAGACCCGCGAAACCACCGCCGATGAAGGCAAACGTCACATGGTCCGTCAGAGGCTCACGTTCCTTAAAGGGGGTGTAAGGGTCCTCAAGGTAGTGGGCCAGTTGATCCTTTATTTCAAGATACTGTGCATTGCCATCCGGGCGAAGCCGCTTGTCCCGTTCCTGGGCATACTTGCGCTTGAGGGCTTCTTTATCAATTTTCAATGCGGTATCGGTCACGTCATGAATCTCCGTTGGCTACGAGTCAAGGGCGCCAGCCCAGCATTCCCGTTGCATTTTGCCCTGTCATACTACCTGCGCATTGTCCGAAATCAACGGCGGTGCAATCCCTTCATTCTGCCGGTAAAAAGCCCGCCTGAAACATGTGCTAGAGTGCGGAATCGCAACTACACCAGGAGGGACGTGTGGCCGGAGGAGTCATGGAAACACTGGGCGTCAAGATCATCTATCTGATCCGCAGGCGGCCCAACGCAACACGGGAAGAGTTGATCGCCCATTGGTACGCAAACCACATGCCGGGAGTGATTGCCAACCAGCAGCGGGCCGCCGCCGGGGGTCGACGCCATGCCAAACGTTACGTGGTGACTCTGTTCGACGACGCCCCGTCACAGACCTGGGACGGCATGGCGCAACTGTGGTGGGACGAGCCACTGCCGGTGCCGAAGGTGCCTCACGGGACCACGCCCACCGACTCTTTTCAGGAGAAGGCGGAGCCCTATCTGCCGTGGATTACAGAGGAATATGTCATCGTGGATGGGGCGTTGCCCGTTGCGCCGCTGACGCTGAACGAACCTTTTCCCTGTACCCGAAGCGGATTCTACAAGAAGAGCTTCCTGGTCAAGGCCAAACCGGACACTGACTATGGCGCCATGTTTGCCCACTGGATCGACGTCCACGTACCTAATGCCCGGGCCTGCATGGAGCAGGCCGGTGGCTTCCGCTATTGCGTGAGCCACAGCGTCAACCCGGAGATCGAACCTTACGCGGGGCTGGCAGAGCTGTATTTCCCGGATCGCTCGGGCTGGGAGAAATACAAGCAGATCAACCGACCAGATGGAATGGAGAAGTTCCTGGACCTGGAGGGGATGTATACCCCCGGCTCAGGTACGGAAATGATCGGTATTCCCTGATCGGCAGTCACATCACAACGAACACGTAAATGAGGACATTTGAATGACTGAGAGCAAGAGACTGGATGGAAAGGTAGCCTGGGTGACGGGATCATCACGGGGTATCGGTCGGGTGGTCGCGAGCCATCTGGCCAGCCTCGGCGCCAGTGTGGCGATTCATGGCACCACGCCGACCTCCACCCGACAACTGGGTGAGGCCGACTCACTGGACGCCGTCGCAAAGGCCATTGCCGACGAGCATGGCACAGACGTGCTTGCTGTCCATGGCGATCTGACCGCTGAGGACGTCGTGGCTGGCAACGTGGCCGACATACGGGCCCGGTTTGGCAAGATCGACATTCTGATCAACAACGCCGGGGGCGATATCGGCTCAAAAGGCGTCACCGCCGAGCGGGCCGGCAAACCCATTGTCAATGATGCCATCGAGATTCCCATGCACGAGGTGCAAACCATCGTCGACCGTAATCTGCGCACCTGCATACTGGTCACCCGGGCCGTCGTGCCGGAAATGATGGAGCGCAAGCAGGGATGGGTCGTGACCATTGGCAGCATTGCCGGATTGTCAGGCCACCCGTCAGAGGTGTCCTACAGCGTCGCCAAGGCCGCCGTTCACGAGTACACCCGTTGCCTGGCCGCACAGATGCGTCCCTATGGCGTCTATGCCAATGTGATCGCACCCGGAGAAATCATCGTGCCCAGGTTTGAAGCCAGCCGGCCCACCCGTGATGAACGAAAAGTACGGGACGGCGCCCTCACCCGTTACGGCTGGCCGGAGGAAATCGCCCGGGTGGTTGAGTTCTTCGTCACCAGCGATTCATCCTACATATCCGGGCAGGTGCTTCGGGTGGATGGCGGCGCACAGCTCTGGCCCGCGTGACCGCCGTCAGTCAGTGGGCTGTGAGCCGCTCAAGCTGTTGGCGACCATACTCTGTCACGAGGGCATCGTCCCAGACGGGTGCCGGCACACGCCAGTCTGCGCCCTTTTTCGATATATCGTTGGGTAAATCGTTTGGCACGTTGTGCATCGTGTCGAAACAGCAAATGAACGCCCAACGCGGATCCCGGGTCGGATTGGGAAAACTCTGATGAAGCGTCTCCGGGCTGAAGAACACCACTGAACCCGGTTCCATTTCACACCACACGCGTTCATGCCCTTGCGCCAGCAACCGGTCTACTTCTTCCGGTAGTGCATGCCGCTCGCCCCACTGCTCGGCCCTGAATTTGATCCGATGGTGATGGCTGCCACGGATGACCTGCAAACAGCCATTGTCCCGGTGGTGGCGATCAATGGCGATCAGGGCAATGAGCAGATCCGGATAGGGTCGGCCGGGGCCGCCATAGGCGTCCAGACCCGTATTCGAATAGTCACCCCAGTACCAGTAGTCCTGGTGCCACTGAAAACCATTGCCACCATGCTGGCCAGCCTCATCCTTGTCGGGGGGCAGGTAACTTTCCTCGTCCTTCAGAATGAACTTGCGGTGATGTAACGTCAGTTCGTCGCCCGGCCACTGGTCACGGTCAAGCAGCAGACGCTGCTGGGCCGAGATCATGCGCTCGCAATAGCACAGCGCATCGTAAACCAGATTATCATTGTCCAGATCTCCAGCGGCACGGGGCCGGCCATGCCCGCCAATGGTCCACAGTTCAGAGCGACGTCCTTCCTGCCTGGCGCCGCCCCTGCCGTGGCTCTCAAGCTTCCTGTCGTCAGCATCGACGACCCGGCGAACCAGCGACATCTCCTCCGGCGTGAAGAGCCCCTCCTTGATGAGGAACCCATCCTCCCGGAACCTTGCCACCTCTTCGTCAGTAATCCTGCTTCCCATGAACTGCCCTATATACTGTTACCAGCGCGCCACTATAGAGGTGACTCACCACTTCTGTCGAGGCAGGTAGGAGCAGGCTTTCATGGAAGTTCCGGTCCTGCACAGTGAGAGTCCTGGATACTTCCCGGTACGACTACGGCATCCCTGATACGGGCACGCGCAAGGCTGCTGGTGGACCACACGATACAGTGGCACGCCTGACACGGACACGCTGATGGCTTTCAGGACCGTAACGATTTGAGTACTCTGTCCCCGGCGTGGTGGTTTATCGTGATTCGCCCGCCGTACATGCCCCGGTCCGTTGAACCGACCGGGGTAGCAGAGTTTGGAACGATGTCTGGCTGCGGAGATTAGATGATGGCTGAATCGGTATTGCTGGTAGAAGAGCACGACGGCGTTTGCGTACTGACGCTCAATCGACCGGAGAAATTGAACGCGTTGTCCCTGGCGTTGCGGCAACGCTTTCAGGAGGAGATCCTTCGGCTGCAACAGGACGACAGCATCAGTGTGGTCATACTCACCGGTGCCGGCCGGGCCTTCTGCGCCGGGCTGGACTTGAAGGAGATGGGCGATGCCGAGTTCCGCAAGGGCGAAACGCCAGTGACTGACCCGGCCACGCTGCTGAGGACACTGAAACAACCGGTGATTGGTGCCATCAACGGGCTGGCCGTGACCGGCGGACTCGAGATCTCACTGTCCTGCGACATTCTGCTGGCCACGCCGGAAACGCGGTTCGCGGACACCCATGCCAGGGTCGGGCTGGTGGCCGGCTGGGGGCTCTCGCAAAGACTGCCCCGGGTCATAGGCCCTTTCAGAGCAAAAGAGATGTCGCTGACCGGCAATTTCCTGTCTGCAGAACGTGCCTATGAATGGGGGCTGGTGAATCGAGTGGTGCCCAGGGATGAACTGATGCCGACCGCCCTCGGAATGGCACAGGACATGATTTCGTGCGTTCCGGAAGCCATGTTCACCTACAAGCGCATGATTGATCATGGCTATGACCTGCCGCTCGGCGAGGCGATGAACTACGAACTTGAGGCCAACCGGGCACACCGGGGGCCAACGCCAGAGACGGTAGCAGCAAGACTCAGCGGGGTGCAGTCCCGAGGCAGGGCGCAGGCCAGCAAGGACTGACAGGGACCTCGTTCAACAGAGCCAACCGGGCAGAGCTTACTGTCTTGAAGTACTTAACGCCCCTTGAATTCCGGTTTTCGCTTGGCCAGAAATGCACTGATGCCTTCTTCCTTGTCCTGGGTCTGCAGCAGTGCGCCCTGGGCAAATTTCTCCATCGTGAGCGCCGCCGCGACTGAACCCTCCATCCCCTGATGGACCATGGTCTTCATGAAGTGGGGCACAAAAGGTGCGAAGGTCGCGAGGTGCTCTGCCATCCGACTGACCTCCGGGATCAGTTCAGGCGCCTCCACCATTCTGGTGACAAGGCCAATCTGCAGGGCGCGCTCGGCATTGATTGGCTCACCCATCAGCATCATCTCCAGCGCCCAGCCCTTTCCAACAATACGGGGAAGGCGCGCGGTGGCGCCGCCGCCCGGGATAATGCCGAGCTTGCCCTCGGGCGTTGCAAACCGGCTGGCGGGCGTGCAGACGCGCAGGTCACACCCGAGGGCGACCTCCAGCCCGCCGCCCATACAAATCCCGTCGATTGCCGCGATGGTTGGTTTCGGCAATTCTTCAAGTTGCCGGGCGAGGCCCTGGACAATCGGTTCCATGGCCTTTCGCAGGTCACGACTGGCGACCTCGGCAAGGTCTGACCCGGACGCAAAGGCGCGCCCACCAGCACCGGTGATGGCAATCACACGGACCTGCTCGTCCGCCGCCGCAAGCGAAACTGCCTGCTGCAGTTCAGCCAGGGTCTGCAGTGAGATCGCATTGTGCTTGTCCGGACGGTTCATGGTAATCAGCGCCAGCGGCGCCATCACCTCATACAGAATGCACGTGAAAGAATCCGAATTCATCAACTTGCCTCAGCGAGCGCCCACTCGTTGTCGCCATCACCAGCGACAGTAGTGCGTACCATTGATCGTTTCTGGTGCTGCGGCCAGAGATGGCCACGGTGAAGTACACAGCGGTTGTCCCACATACCGAGATCGCCAGGCTGCCAGCGATATTTCCAGAGCCGGGGAGGCTGGCAGGCATCACTCGTCAGCGTTTTCAGCAGCGCCCGGCTTTCTGCCTCATCCTGGCCAACAATATGACTGGCATGGCGCCCGACAAACAGGCTCTTGCGTCCCGTATCGGGATGCACTTTGACCACTGCATGTTCTACCGGAGGCAGATGGCGAACATCCTCGTCAGAGATCACTTCAAGGCCGCCATGCCAGCTGTGGCTGTAGACATAACTGTGAATCGCCACTTTGTCCTCCAGCCAGTCTTTCATGCCGGCATCCAATGCGTCCCAGGCGGCACGCATATCGGCCCACTCCGTCTCGCCGCCCTCTTCGGGCACCACGTGGGCCGCGAGCAGCGACGCTTTCGCACCCACCCGCTTGTAGGAGCTATCGGAATGCCAGTGGGTATTACCAACGTGAAATCGCCACTGCAGGCTCGTCGGTTCGACAACGCTACCGTCCCGGTTGATGTTGGTCATCCTCGCCAGTGCCGAGGAGACCGATGGCGACGAGGCTCTTTTCAGCCCCTGTTCCAGCCTGCCGAACCGTTTTGAAAACGCCACATGGTCCTCATCGGACAGATGCTGATCGCGAAATACCAGCACCCCGAATTCATGCCACGCATCTTCAATATCGCGGAATTCGGACGGACTGATGCTGGAAAGCCTGACGTCCTCGACCAATGCCCCCAGCGTCGCACCAACCGGCCTGATCTTCATCACAGCCCTCCTGATTCACCCTTTGGAATCACTTTCTGTAAGTATCCATCTCCTTATAGGGCCCGTCCCGCCAGGCCAGTGCATCCTTCAGGCCTTTTTCCCGCACCTGATCCCGCCACGCATAGGCATACTCGGTGAACTGGGCCATGGCGTCCTGCTCCGTGCTGCTGCGCACCGAGGAGTAGATACCCATGTTCTCGTAGAAGCGGTTCATGTTGACCTTCAGAATGCCAAGATGGTCTGCAGACGCGATGGCAATCCGGTCAGCGAAAGCGATCGTCCGCTCCTCGAGCGAGGCCTCCGGCCAGGCATAGTTGATCATGCCGATTCGCTCTGCCTCGGTCCCGGAGATGTACTCGCCGGTATAGGACAACTCCTTGGCCTTGCGCATGCCGATGACCAGCGGCCAGATCACGCCGTTACGGGCAACACCCAGGCCCCGGTGACCAGGATGACCTATCTTGGCGTCGTCCGCCGCCACCACCAGGTCCGCCATCATGGCCAGTTCACACCCGCCCGCCGCGGCATAGCCATGGATGCAGGCGATGGTCACCTTGGCCATATTCCAGAAATACATCTGTACGTCTGTAATCTGCTGCATGGCGGTGCGCATACCCATGGTCAGCGGCCTGCCTTTGTCGTCAACGGTCTTGTAGGATCGATTGACCGCCACACCAGTGCCACCCCGACTCGGCGTCAGATCGTAGCCAGCACTAAAGGCGCGGCCGCTGCCCCGCAGGATGATGGCACGAATGGAATGATCCGCCTCCATATCATGCAGTGCATGGTCCAGTTCCTGATACAGCTCGCCAGACAGTGCGTTCAGTTTCTCCGGTCGATTGAGCGTGATGCGCCCGACCCGATCATCAGTGCCAACGCGGTCGATCGCCAGGTTTTCGTAATCAGTCATAGAGTTCTCCAGTAAAAGGGGCAGGTCAGCAAGGATAAACCACCTTGATTGAATTGTCCCAGTGGACCTTCTGGCCGCTTGACGGCGACGAGTTCGGGGCGAAGACAATCGCCCGCGACACAAGGCCCGGTTGTCGGAATGACGCCGGTGGCAGACAATACAGCCCCGCTTGCAGGATCAGGAGATCACCTTGCCACTGAATCCCCAGACAGAACAGCTCGTCAATGGACTGAATACCGCCAACGAAGGCCGGCCAGCAACCCATGAACTCGAACCCGACGTGGCTCGTGCCGGGTATCGTGCGCTGGGCACTGCCTTTGGCCCCGCGCCGGAGGTGCCGTCGGTCAGGGACCGGACCATCAAAGGTCCCGCCGGAGACATTCCGGTACGAATCTATTCCCCGGCCGGAGAGGGTCCATACCCACTGATCGTCTATTTTCATGGCGGTGGCTGGGTGATCGGCGATCTTGAAACCCACGACCGGGAATGTCGGCTGCTGTGCAACGATACCGGTGCGGTGGTCATGGCCGTGGATTACCGGCTGGCGCCGGAGCATCCCTTCCCGGCATCCCACGAGGATTGCTGGGCCGCGACTCAATGGGCAGGCAGGCATGCCGCCGAGTTGGCCGCTGACCCCGCCCGGATTGCCGTGGCTGGCGATTCCGCCGGTGGCAATCTTGCCGCGTACGTCGCCCTGATGGCCCGCGATGCGGGTCTTGCTCTCGCACTGCAGGTGCTGATCTACCCGGCCACCGACGCACGGGGTCACAACCCTGCCTATGCAGGTGAGCGCTATCCATCATTGATTGAAAACAGCGAAGCGCCTTTTTTGACCCGCGATACGATGACCTATTTCTTCCGACACCTGACGGTCGGACTGGACGCCGGGGAAGTCGCAAACGACTGGAGAATGTCGCCGCTTTTGGCCTCAAGTCACGAGGGGCTTGCGCCAGCCTTTATCGCCACCTGTGAATTCGACCCGATCCGGGACGAGGGAAATGCCTATGCAGAGAAGCTCACGGACGCTGGTGTGACGGTCACTCACAAATGCTGGCCCGGCCAGCCGCACCTGCTGTTTCAGCTCTCACCCGTGCTGGATGACGGCAAGGCATTGATGGCAGAAACGGTGGCGGCGCTCAAGACCGCTTTTGATCGTTAGCGCGGATTCGCTTCTGGAATTCGCCATTCGGGTCAAACGGCAGATATTCCTTCTCGTTCCAGAAGACTCTGCCCGTCGGCCCGTCGGCAGGCAGCGTCGCCAGCATTCTGGCTGTCGGCCAGGTCGCATCGGGAGGCTGCAGATCTGGCCGGTCACGCCCCCAGATGTCGGTGTTGGTGGGTCCGGGAATCAGCATGTTGATCAGGATATCCGAATCCCGCACTTCCTCGGCCGCCACCCGGGAAGCGGCGAACATACCGGCTTTGGCGGCTGCATAGCCGGACGTGCCAGGTACGTTCGCTTCCGCGCCGCGTGAGATGGTATTGATGATGCGGCCGAAGCCGCGCTGACGCATATGCGGTATGGCGGCCCGCATTCCGTTCACGCAGCCAAACAGATGTAGCGCGATGTGATGTTCAAAAAAGCCATCCGGCGCATTCTCAATCAGGCGGCCATATGCCACACCTGCATTGTTGAACAGCACATCGAGCCTGCCGGTCTGCTCGACGGCAAAATCCACCATTTGCCTGACCCCCGTGGCGTCGGCCACATCCACTACCCGGGTGTGCAGACGCTCACCTGACAGGGTAGACAGCTTGTCGCCGTCGATGTCGGCTGCGACCACCGTGGCACCTTCTGCAAGAAAGCCCAGGGCCCAGGCACGGCCCAGACCGCTCCCGGCGCCGGTAATGAGGATGGTCTGTTCGTTCAGCATCTCTTGATCCTCATGCCCTTTTCCCTTCTCCTTTTTCCCTATTCTACTATTGCCTTGATCTCTTCATCCGTCATGCCAGCGCGACCCGCCGCTCTGGTAATGGCGCCCCAGGACTGATCATCGATGGGAATGCCGCCCGCCAGCCGCTCTGCCATGGATTCCCGCTCCGGCTCGCCTGGCAGTCGCACCTTGTCGAATCCTCTGGCAGGCTCGGTGGAATGGAGCCAGTCGGACATCCCGGCCACTTCCCGCTGAAAACCGGCGAGTCCACCGAAGAGGTCCGGATCAATGATGAACATCAGCATGTGATTGACCGTATAGTCCTGCTGTTTCGAGACATCCTGCATGGTCCACTCACCTGCCAGCCCGCCTCCCAACAGCTCACACATGAGCGCCAGGCCGTATCCCTTGTGCTTTCCGAACGGACCCAGTGTGCCGCCAGAGCCGATTGCCCCGGGGTCATTGGTCGGTACGCCCTCGGCATCGAACAGGCAGTCATCCGGTACGGCAACGCCCTTCATGCTGGCCACTCGTACCTTGCCCAGGGCAATGGCGCTGGTAGCCATGTCGAGCACGATGGGTTCACCCGCAGTTGGGACCGTGCAACAGAAAGGGTTGGTCTGCATCCGCGGATTGCGGCCTCCCCAGGGAGACACAAACGGCGGATGGCCGACCACGTTCACGAAATGTACCGACACCATGCCAGCCCTGGCACAGTGCTCACCATAGGTACCAATCCGGCCAAGGTGATGGTTGTTGCGGGAACCCACGCAGGCAATGCCGGTGTCTCTGGCGCGCTCGATGCCGAGGTCTGTCGCCTGCCGCCCCACTACCTGGCCGAAGCCCAGCTTGCCGTCCACCAGCAGAACCGCCCCCTTGTCCCTGACAACCTCTGCGTCAGCATTGACCTGTAGTCGGCCGTTCAGCGCACTCCCGACGTAGGTCGGGATCATGCCGACGCCATGGGAGTCATGCCCCTTCAAATTGGCTTCCACCAGGTGCGCCGCCGTTTCGAGCGCACGTTCTTCGGTCGCCCCCAGATGAATGAAGACTTGTTTGGCCAGTTCTGTCAGTGGCGCCTGATTGATCAGCATGATGGGTGTCCCGAAATTGCCAGAAGAATAAGAGCCGCAATAATCGCCGATTTCGACTTCCCCTGCCAGCCGATGGCATCGGGAATGGGAGCCGACAGTCCTGAGCGTGCCCGTCTCGGGCACGCCGTAGTCGCGCTGGTAAGTCTCCCGGGCCGCACGCCATAGAAGAGTACTGACATGAAGGAATGCGATCTCGCGGCGGCCCCTTGCACTCGACTCCGGATAATGAGGAAATGAACCAGACATACGACAAAGGAACACCGATGAAACTCTACGACAGTCAGGGCGCGCCGAATCCGCGCCGCGTGCGCATGTTCATGGCCGAAAAAGGCATCAGCTGTGAAAACCAGCAGTTCAATATCGTCAAGGGCGAAAATCTGGACCCCGCGTTTCTGGCCAAGAGCCCCCGCGGCATGTTGCCGGCGCTGGAACTCGATGACGGTACTGTCATCGACGAAACCATTGCGATTTGTCGCTACTTCGAGGAAACCCAGCCCGAGCCGCCGTTGATGGGGACGGACCCGAAGTCCAAGGCCATCATTACCTCCCGCGAGCGACAGATGGAATTCGACGGGTTACTGAGCGCGGCCGATGCGTTCCGCAACTCCTTCCCCGGTTTCGCAAAGCGGGGCCTCGGCGGCAGCGTCGGCAGCGTCGAAGCCATTCCTGCGCTGGCAGAGCGTGGCAAGGCAATGGTCAGCCGCTTCTATGAGAATCTGGACAAGCAACTGGCCAATTCGACCTATGTAGCGGGCGACGAGTTCAGCATTGCTGACATCACGGCCCTGTGCTCGATCGACTTTGCCCAGGGCGCTGCCAGGGTACCCATGCCGGAGTCCTGCAAGAACCTGAGGCGCTGGTACGATGCCGTATCAGCCAGGCCGAGCGCCAAAGCCTGACCTGCCTGTAACAGTGGGGTGCGGCCGTCATTAATCCCACACACCACTGGCCTGGAATTACCATTGACCTAATTAAAATAGCGACTTAGGGAAGATATCGAGAATCTTTCTGAAGTCGTTATAATGGTTCGTCCATCCCTTGGAATCAGGCTGATGACCGCAGTCAGCAAACCGGCCGTCGGTGGCGGCATGAAGAAGGTGCTCTACACCCTTCAGAAGGTGCGCGCCATGGGCGTGGCGAAAGCCACCCGAACCCTGGTGTCCCACAATACCTGCAAGGCCTGCGCACTCGGTATGGGCGGTCAGGCCGGTGGAATGACCAACGAGCTTGGGGAATTTCCGGCGGTCTGCAACAAGAGCGTGCAGGCGCAATCCACCGATGCCCAGCCAGCCATCCCCGACGCCATTTTCGATCACAGCATCAGCGAACTGAGTGAGTTGAACGAACGTGAACTTGCCGGCCTGGGGCGGCTGAATACCCCACTATACAAACGAGCTGACTCGGACCGGTTTGAACCGGTCGCCTGGCGTACGGCCCTCTTTATGGCCGCGGAGCGATTCAAAAAGACGCAGCCGTCCCGATCTTTTTTTTACAGCTCCGGTCGTGCTTCCAACGAGGCGGGCTTTGTGCTGCAGCTTTTCGCTCGAATCTTCGGCACCAACAATGTCAACAACTGCTCCTACTACTGCCACCAGGCCACCAGTGTGGCGCTTGGTGAGACCATTGGTACCGGTACCGCCACCGTGGAACTGGAAGACCTGACCAGGTGCGACCTGGTGTTCATCATCGGCGCTAACCCGGCCTCGAATCACCCTCGTTTGCTGCACCAGTTGAAAGCCTGCCGGGACCGAGGCGGTCAGGTGGTCGTCATCAACCCGGCCCGGGAACCCGGGCTGGTGCGTTTCGCCGTTCCGAAGAGCCCGCGTTCAATGATCGCGGGCGGCACAGAGATCGCATCAGCCTACCTGCAGCCAAATATCGGTACAGATCAGACGCTGCTGATGGCACTGGCCAAGGCCGTGATGGAAGACAATGCGGTGGACGGCGAGTTCATCGAGCTTCATACCGACGGCTTCGAACCCTATGCGGCCCGGGTCAGGGCGCTCGACTGGCAGGACATCGAGCGGCTCACCGGCGTATCGGCCGACAGCATCCAGGACGTAGCCAAGCGGTACTGCGCTGCAAACAACACAGTGTTCGCGTGGGGCATGGGGCTGACCCATCATCTGGATGGTGTGGGCAATGTCGAACAGGTGGTCAATCTGGCGCTGCTGCGCGGCATGATCGGCAAGCCGGCCGCCGGACTGCTGCCACTTCGGGGACACAGCAACGTCCAGGGTATCGGCACCATTGGGGTCAAGCCGGTCCTCGCGAGGGAAATCATCCAAGAGATCGAAACCCTGTTCGACATAAGGATGCCTGAGGATACTGGCCTCGATACCATGGCCGCCATGCAGGCGGCAGACGCAGGCGAGATTGATCTGGCACTGCTGATGGGCGGCAATCTCTATGCCTCCAATCCCAATTCGAACTGGGCCGAGCGGGCACTCGGCAGAATCAGCACCAAGATCTTCCTTACCACCACGCTCAATCGCGGCCATCTGATGGGCACAGATGGTTCCGAAGCGCTGATCCTGCCGGTCACTGCCCGGGACGAAGAGTGGCAGCCGACTACCCAGGAATCGATGTTCAACTTCGTACGACTGTCAGACGGCGGCATCAAACGCCTTGATGGCGTTCGCCCGGAATCCTGGATCATTGCAGAGATCGCCAACCTCGCACTCGGCAAGTCACCGCTCGACTTCACCGCATTTCAGCAACACAGCAAGGTCCGCGAGGCCATCGCCAGGATCATTCCGGGCATGGAGGCGCTGGCAGATATCGATGTGGCAAAGAAAGAGTTCCACATCCGGCGACGGATCCTCCATGAGCCGACATTCAATACCGCGTCGGGCAGGGCGCGCTTCGTGATCGGGGGCGACCAGCCGAGCCCTGCGACCACAACAAGACCTTTCCGCCTGTCTACCGTGCGCAGCGAGGGGCAGTTCAACTCCATCGTCTATGAAGATGAAGACGTCTACCGACAGACAACATCACGATGGTGCGTAATGATGTGTCCTGATGACATCAGCGCCATGGGGCTCAAACCCGGAGACCCAGTGGACATTGAATCCGACGATGGCACCATGTTGAACGTCACCGCGGTAGCCTTCGACCTGCCACCGGGTAACTGTATGTGTTACTACCCGGAAGCCAATATGTTGACCAGCACCCGTGTGGACCCTCGCAGTCAGACGCCGGCTTTCAAGTGCACCGACATTTCCATCTTGCCGCACCGGCCGGGCCGGGTTGCGTAACAGGCTCTCGAACCTGAGTGACCAGGAGTGATTGACTATGAAGAAGTTTATGGCGTTGTACATGGGTTCCGGCGACGCCCGTACAAGGTCCGATTGGGACGCATTGAGCGAAGCGGACCGCTCAGACCGGGAGCAGGCTGGAATGGCAGCCTGGGGTGAATGGATGACGCGAAACCAGACTGCCATTCTGGACGCCGGCGGCCCGCTGGGGACGACAAAACGCGCTGCCACCGACGGAATATCGGACACCCGGAACCAGGTGGCGGCATACGTCATCGTCCAGGCAGAGTCTCACCAGGCCGCTGTTGACCTGTTCAGCGAACAGCGCTCTGCCATTCAACCATCCGCTTGTTTCGACGGGTTGTCCGCGACAGGCGGTGTCGCTGGTGGCATCAGTTACAGATTCACTCCCATTGGCGGAAGTTGATCCCCATACGGGCCCTCGACGACGCCAGGCACAAGACGCCGCAGACTGTGAAGATTGCGACAGGGCAGCGAAAAATGGCGTCTGATTCGGCCGCTTTCCCGGGCCTCGACTACTGGCTGGCCCTGGATCATCTGGTAGAGCGATCTCAAATGATTGTCGATCGCCCCGCTGGCTCGTCACACCCGAGATACCAGGATGTGATCTATCCGCTCGACTACGGTTACCTGCAGGACACACAAGGTGGCGATGGACATGGGATTGATGTCTGGCTCGGGACCGATAGCATTCGGCGAGTGACGGGAATGATCGCAACGGTTGATCTGCACAAGAGAGACGCGGAGCAGAAGATTCTGTTGGGGTGCACCCGGGAGGAAGCTGAAATCATTGTTTCGTTTCATCGCAGCGGCCGGCAGTCAGCCATGCTGTTGTGGCGAAGCGACCCGGGTTTAGTCGTCAAACCTGACGCATCTGCCCATACAACAGATCGCGTGGACCTGGACCGCATTCGCACCATCTGCAGCCGTTTCCCGGAAGCAGACGAAGATTCACTTCAGGGCCGCCCCATGTTCCATGTGCGGCGGCGGCGATTTGCCATCTTCAACGGCGATGACGCCCCACCCCGGAAGCGTTGGCAGGCCTTTGGCAGATCACTGCACTTCGCAACACGGCCCCTGCTGCACTCGCAACTTGCAGACGATGATCGCTTTCTGGCGTCACCCCATCACGGATTTCGAGGCTGGATGGCACTCGAACTGGGTACCCATGACGTGGACTGGCACGAAATCGAAAGGCTGCTTTTTCAGGCCTATCGCCATGTGGCGAACAAGAAGCTGTTACAGGAGCTGGATCGGCCTGACAATGATCACATCTGACAGGCAAGAAAGGATCCTCTCAGTCAGCCGGCTTTTGCCTGGGCGCACTTTCCTACTCGCTGGCGCGAGCACATATACCGGACCTCAAACTCTCCGAACGTAGTTTGTTTCCACTTGTGTTTGGTCCGGTTAATGAAGACAGGGATACTGGTTCGTCTTCCAGTTGACCCTCTCGCATGTGTGAAACCTCAACGTCACACTCTGCACCGCCACCGTAAGCAGGTGAAAAAACGAACTCAGTTCCATCCGTAGCTTTGAAAGTAAAACCAATCTGGATGGGAGTAACGTTGAAACCACCCCGGCAGATTGACCTCTGCCCCAGATAGATATCAAAAGAGAAAATGGTCTGCGACCCGAGCACAAGACACCTATCCTCATTTGTTATGTGGCGTTATACTGCTGTACAGTTTCACGTACAGGTCACAGACTATGGAAAGCATTAGCTATACCGCCGCTCGAAAAGAGTTGGCAAAAACCATGGACAAAGTTTGCGACGACCATGCCCCGGTTGCAATCACTAGAAAAGGAGAGGGGGCCGTGGTGATGATTTCGATGGAAGATTACCAGGCGCTCGAAGAAACGGCTTATCTGCTAAGAAGCCCCAAGAACACAAGACGTTTGATCGAAGCAATAGTAGAACTGGAGTCAAGTGGTGGGTTAGAAAAGGAACTGGTTGAGTGAAGCTCGTCTTTTCGGAACATGCCTGGGAAGACTATTTATTCTGGCAAAGAACCGATAAAAAGATTCTTCGAAGAATCAACACACTAATAAAGGAAACGACTCGCGACCCCTTCGACGGAATCGGAAAACCAGAGCCCCTCAAGCATGCACTTGCGGGCTACTGGTCAAGGCGAATAGACGATGCTCACCGAATGGTCTACAAAGTAGAGGAAGATCGTCTGCTTATTGCTCAACTGCGTTACCACTACTAGCCACATAACGAGGTTGTATCGAATCGGGTTTACCGTGCTTTCGATAGGGCAGCTCAAGATCATGCAGGAGATCATTACGCTAACGGTGTTCGTTCCCTTCGCCCTGTACTATCTGAAGGAACCGTTGCGCCTTGACTATCTCTGGGCCGCGCTGTGTATGGTCGGCGCTGCCTTCTTCATCTTCCGGGACCGGCTGGGGAACGTCTGACGCGGACCGGGTCAGGCCTTCTTCCGTTTCGGTACCGGCTGGGACTGCTTCTTGTAGGAAAAGGCATCATCGAACCCGCACAGCTTTCTGAACAAGGCAGGGTCGGCACAATCATCCGCCAGCTTCCTGGGAAACGAACCCTTGATGTCCTCCTGGGAGGTCACCATCAGATGCCGGTAATAATTTGCGATGGACAGTCGCATGCCCGGTGTCTGCTTCGGAAATGCGCCATGCCAGGTCGCACCGTGGAAGATGGCGACCGACCCCTTGGGCGCCTCTACCGCAACCGCGTTTTTGGCGGCCATCGGCTGCATCGGATGTGACCCCTGTCGGTGTGAACCGGGCACGTACGCCAGTGCCCCATTGTCTTTCGTATAGTCCGTCAGCATCCAGTTGGTATTGGCCGTGAGTGCTGTGCGCCCCCACGGCAGGGGCATACGACCCTGATCACAATGCAGGCCGAGCGACGGTCCGTAGCCATAGTCTCCTTGCCACTTGACGAATGAGTTATGGGAACTGAACCGCGTGGCTTCTTTGCCAATCATGTGCCGGATCAGGGCCACCGCGACAGGATTCACGGCGAGGTCCCGGAACATCCGGTCTATCCGGCCCAGCTGTTGGATCAGAAACTGAGTCGGCTGGTGATCGTCCGCGGCATCGGACAGTCTCGCAAGGTCCTGGGAGCTCTTTGGAAATTCCAGCTCGTCAAGTGGGCCCTTGGTCAGGTCAAAGCGGACGCCGGTCATACTCTCTGCCTCGTCCAGGATCCGCTTGGCCAGCTGATTGATGCGGCGCAGGCTCACCCCGTGGACTTCCGGGGGAACGATGGTCAGTCCCTCCAGCTCCAGTTCAAGCACATAAGGTTCAAGCCCAAGCTCCCTGATTTCATCCGAATAAGTCTGTTTCCTGGGTTCGCTCTTGATCACAGCAGCCATCGCTTTTCTCTCCATTGGTCGAGACGTTTTTCAGTTCTTTCGGTCAGTTCTTGCAGTCAGTTCGTTCAACGTTCAATCAGTGCACTGATCCAGTCGCCTTCAGTCGGTACCATCACAGCATACTCTGATCAGTGTCTCTCTTGAATCCACCCGCAAGGGCTCCCGAGGGATCAGTTTCGGTCACCGGCCCGCAATGTTAAAGTCGCCAGGTCACCCATCGACGGTTACTTGCCGCCGCAATCCGCCATCAGGCAGCGCTGGCCAGAGAACCAAAAGGATCATAAGGAATATCTCATGTTGAATACCGTACAACTGGGCAGAAACAGCGGGCTGCGCGTTTCGGAACTGTGCCTTGGCACCATGAACTTTGGCCAGCCCGGCCGCGGTCACCAGGGTGACTGGACGCTCGGGATCGATGACGCCCGGCCCATCTTCAAGGCGGCCATCGACCATGGGCTTTTCTATTTTGATTGCGCGGACACCTACGGCATCGGGGCGAGTGAGGAAGTGGTCGGCGCACTGCTCAAAGAGTTGCTGCCCCGGCAGGACTACGTGCTGGCGACCAAGGTATCCATGCCGATGGGCCGCGGCGCCAATTCCGGGGGCCTGTCCCGCAAGCACATCATGGAGGGCGTCGATGCCTGCCTGAAGCGCCTCGGGCACGACTATATCGACCAGCTGGTCATTCACCGCCATCCCCACGGCGTTCCGGGCCAGGTGCAGGCACCCATCGAGGAATCCATGGAGGCTCTGCACGATGTGGTCAAAGCGGGCAAGGTACTCTACCTCGGCGGCTCGTCAATGTTTGCCTGGCAGTTTGCCGAGCTGCAGATGACCGCGCAGATGCACGGCTGGACCCGGTTTGTGTCCATGCAGAACCACTACAACCTCATCTATCGTGAAGAAGAGCGGGAAATGAACCCGTACTGCCATCACACTGGCGTGGCGCTGACGCCGTGGTCTCCGCTCGCCAGAGGGATCCTGGCCGGGGCCTACAAGGGCGGGTTCGACCAGGGCTCCACCAATCGTTCAAAGGGGCGCGACCGAAACAGAACCGAAAGTCTGTATCGCGGCGAGATGGACTTCGCGATTGCAGACCGGGTGATCGAAATTGCCGAAAAATACGGCAAGTCACCGGCGCAGATCGCCATTGCCTGGATGCTGAACAAACCGGAAATCACGGCGCCGGTGGTCGGCGTTTCTAAAATCTCGCAGCTCGATGATCTGGTGGCAGCCGCAGGGATCAGGATTGATGACGCGGATGTGACGTACCTCGAAGAACTCTATAAACCGGTGGAGAACCTGCTGTCTATTGGTTCTTCCTGACAGGAGGGAAGCAACATGACCTACAAACTCTATCTGATCCGGGTGTTTACCCAGAAGTGGGAGGAATCACTGGCCTTCTATCGTGATGTGATCGGCTTTCCGGTGACTTTTTCCGATGCTGACATGGGCTGGGCCCAGTTTGATCTACAGACAGCCGGCATCGGTCTTGAACGACTCGCGCCGGATGACGACGAGGCTGCGGACCTGGTGGGCCGGTTTGTCGGCGCCTCTATCGAGGTCGAGAACATCGATGCCGTCTATGCCGAGCTCACTGCCAAAGGTGTTTCCTTTCTCGGGGCGCCAGAGCAACAGCCCTGGGGCGGGAAACTGGCGCACTTCAAGGACCCGGACGGCAATGTGATCACTCTGCTCGGGTCCTGATGGAAAAGCAGGTCTTGTGCAGGTCTTTGTGCAGGTCTTGTGCAGGTCAGGTAAAGAGGCAGGTGGCCCGCAGTTCGATGCTGTAACGTGACGGGTTACCCAGTTCCACCTCCGGGTCCCTGACGGCCGCGTGCGGGGTCCAGAAGGGTTTGCCCGCCGCATCCAACTCACTGTCGTAGGTACGAAAGGCAATCACTTCATCCCGGGTCATCTCCGGATGAATGTACCAGTGGTGGGTTCGGCCCCGGGGCGCGATCACTGCCAATGCATCGAAGTTAAAGCCACCACCGGCATAGTTGTTCACCGGGAAGGCGCGGACATCTTCTGCCGGAACTGTCCGGGCATCACAGAATGCGAGCGGCAGGTCCATTTTTGGCTCACCCACGTTGCGCCAGAACTGCAGGATGAGCATCCGCCTGGCGGAGCGGACGTCCCCCGCGGTGATCCCCTCCCGCAACAGGCTTGCCGTGGCGTTCGGGTCGGCGGAGCCAAAGTAGTCACGCATCCGGTCGCCGTAGGTGGAAGCGAAATCCGAGTGTGCGAACCTGATCGGCCCAAGCTGCTGGTGGATCTTGATCTGCTCAGGATTGCGCAGGATATGTCCGCGCACCAGCGCATGATCGCAGCCCGTCAGGGTCTTGGCGAGTGCGGCGATCTCATCGTAGTGGATACGCTCGATTTCCGCCCCATCATTCCAGTCAGTCACCGCGGATTCGTGGCTCATCAGTTCGAAACCACAGGCTTCCCAGCCCGGGTTGTCGAAGTCACGACCGTTGGCGACTTCGACTGCCACCGGGCCTACTCCATTAGCGCCTGCATAGTTGACCTGGGTGTTCCAGACGGCGCCCACCTAGAACACCATCCGCCCAAGGCTTTCTGCCACACAGGCGGGCTTCTCCTGGCCCTGCACTTCAACCACCAGCTCATTCATGGTTTCGATCATACCACCCTTGATTTCCACCCGCTTGAGAGTACCCGTGGTTCTGATTTTCGCACCCACCGGCACCGGCGAGGGAAACCTGACCTTGTCAAAACCGTAGTTAATCGACAGCTTCTGACCTTTGATCGCGGGCCCGGCTGACGCCGACGCCTGAGCCGCCCGTGGCAGGTGAGACATGATAGACAGTGTCAGGTGGCCATGGGCAATGGGTGTGCCGAAAGGGCCCTTGTTGGCCCGCTCCACGTCGACATGGATCCATTGATGGTCCATCGTGACCTCGGCGAAATCGTTGATTCGCTGCTGGGTGACTTCAAACCACTCGGATTGGGACGTCTGCTCGCCAATGCGGGCCGTCATGATTTCATACGCTTTCTGCAACGCTTCGTCAGCCATGTGTTCCTCTCCTGTTTGTCAAAAATTAGGGTGAATTCACTCTACCACACCTGCCCCGGCCGGTGACACGCTACGCTCCTCGGCATAGAGCTCACGGAGGATTCGCCGCCACTCTCCATACTTCTCATTCAGGGACCCATCCAGCTCAATCACCGCGCCTTCAATCCCGGCCGATGTGGGCGTGACCTCGGCGTCGAATGACTCGGTCATCTGGCGCAGGGCATCACCATTTAGCTTTGAGTCCCGATAGACCTCGTAGACCTGGTCCAGTACCGCCCACGAACGCGGACGCTTTTTCTCTGCGCTATCGACCGCCAGGGTCTCGTTGCCCAGCAGCAATTCATAGCTGTACGCCCGCCAGTACGTATACGTCTTGCCGACCTCGTGATAGAAGCGCTCATAGGCGGCGTCCACGGTGTCGATGAAGCCATATTCGGACTCACGAATTCGCTGCACCCGGCGAAACATTGCGTCACCGCGGGCCGGCAGGCCAGACAGCTGTACCAGCCCCCGCTCGCCAGCTACCAGATAGCCGGAGAAAGCCGTGGGGGCAAGCGCGGTGGCATAGCGCAGGTTGGCCACATCCAGGATTCGGTCCAGTTCAGCGCTCGTCAGTTCGGCCCTCAACCCGCCGAGGTCATTGGCCGCCTGATGGTAGAGGTCTTCAAAGGGATCGACCCGGTAATCCCACTCGCCCAGGTAACCGTGGTCAGTCGCGTAATCATGGTAGACCCGGTCGAGCCAGACCTTGCCCGTGGCATCCCGGGCGATCAGGCGCAGCGCGGTTTCGATGCCATTGGATTCAAGGATCATGCCCTGGATCTGCAATTCAGCGGCGGGGTCTTCGTCTGGCAGCACCCGGACCGAGCCCCAGCCACCGGATTCCATCAGGGCATCCTGCAACAGCACCGGCAGATACATGGATTCGGCCTTGCGCAGCGCCCCGGTCATCTCCCGGCCCGGTCCGGGGCCGGTGGCGCCGGGGTCAAAAACCTCGATAGAAACATTGATGGCCGGGCCGGGGTGGTTCCACTTCCGCAACTCGGAAACAAGCGGGTCGCGGTGCGGAATCACCAGAATCGGCGGCTGGCTCACACACGCCGCAAGTGACATGACCAGCGCCAATACCAGCCAATCGGATGCAGGGATTCCGGCGCGGCCTTTCATTGGGTTCTCAATTCATCGGTTCCCATCCGGCAGGTCTTGAGCGTTGTCAGCGTAAATTCACATTCGTACATCCCCTGGCCTTGCTCGAACGGGGTGTAGACGCGGTTCAGGGTAAACGGCTCTCCGGCATCCTTATGATAAGCGGTGGTCGAGACATTCAGCCGATTGCCCCTGGCGGATTGAGTCAGCACATAGCGCATGCTCAGACCTTCCGGCAGCCCGACATCAAACACCAGCTGGTCACCGGACCAAAAGCAGCGCTCCTGGCCAATGGGCATTGTGGTGGCCAGGTTGCCCTCGGGATCGTCCTCCAGACTGCAGGTGAGCGAGAACTCGTCCTGCCGCTCGATCACCACCTCCCGGTCGTTCTGCCTGATCGTGAAGACCGGCGATCTGGAAGCCTTCTCTACAAGCCGCCCGAGCGCCAGCACGCCTTCCGCCAGCCGACCCGGTTTCTGGTCGCCAAGACTGACCACCGGGCCGATGTTGCGGTTTCGCGCATAGCTTTCGCCCGTCGCCTGCTGCCGGCGCTCGATCGCGAGCGCCTCCATGACTTTCCAGCGAATCTTTCGCTCGGAATCCTCACTCAGGCGATAGTCCATCTCCCACGAACCGCTGAAATCCACAGGCTGGCGGACCGCATTTTGTTCTATCTGCGGACCAGGGTCGGCAACCGGCGTCGAACAGCCGGTGAGTACAAGCAGGCAGAGCGCAAGGATATATAACTTCAGCATTCTGTTTCCTATACGGTCAGACGGTCATTCGCCGTCGGCTGGCCGACATTGGATGTCGGGCAGGAGCCACCGCCGTTGTGATTCCAGCACTTTCATGGACGGCGCGACTCTGGATTGCGAGGTTCGGGGAACTTGTCGGCCCGCCAACGACGAGCCTGGCTCTGGCACGCCAAGGGCTTCCAGAACACACTCGCCGGATACCAGCAGCAGTCTGAACCGGTGGACCTGATCGGTGCGGTAGCCCTGGACCAGCCCGTCAATAGTGCGCAACGGAATCGGCTCAATGACCAGCAGTGACGTTCGGGTCAGGGCATCGGGAGACAGCATCACCTGATCGCGATCAAGAGCCGTCGCCACAACCCGGGCCAGGACATCACGGCTGGCATCGGTGGGGGCAACGATGATGGCCTCCCGTTCAACCGGGCTCGAAGCGCAGCCACCCGCCATCAGGATACACAGAACCAGCCATACGGCGGCGCGACGCGGGCCCTGATTCCCCGCGTACCCTCTGAATCCGGATGCCCCCGGCGTCCGCCATGTCATTGGGCCTCCCCGAACGGCGTGGCCCGCAGGGTCATGGACTTCAGCCACAGGGGTTTGACGGTGACACCCTCAGAGATGAGGCTGCTGGCCCGGCGCGTACCAAAGCCGGTCGCTTCCGGGCAGGTTCCCGTGGCCCGATACTCCAGTGCTGCAGCGAGCCTGAGTTCTTCCGGGTCTCCTAATGCCCTTGAGTAGTCGTCCGGCACGCTGCAACCGGGCAGGACTGCACCACCAACTGCCCCACCGGGTGAGAATCCGTCAGCGAAATCACCAAACCCTCTGGCGTTGACGGATCGAAACTGAATGGTGAAATACGTCGTGCCGCAGTTTTCCAGTGGATAGAACCCGAACGGCTTGCCACAAGTGCTGTTGCCAATCTGAATCACTTCTACGTTGACGCCATTCAACCCGTTGATGATGGCCTCACTGGCAGAACAGGTACCGCCACCGGTCAGGACAAACACCCGCGGCAGGCTGAGTGTGGGTAACGGCACCCCGGCGCCACCGAGAAAACCCACGGCGGTGGATCGAAACCGGGTCGGCAACAGGAAGCCGCCCGTGACCGGGTCAAAGAACGGATGCTTGTCGTTGAACTCCAGCTCATAGAAAACCTGGCCTGCCACCGCCGTGCCGCCAATCATGTAGGCCAGTTCGTTGGCGATGGACAAGAAGCCGCCACCGTTGTAACGAACGTCCAGAATCAGATCAGTCACTTGCTCGTCCCCGAGCAATGTGATCGCATCGATGAGTTTGCTCTCGGCGGTGGCGATGTGATCGTTGAACTGGAGATAGCCAACCTTGCCGGTGTCCGTTTCGATCGTCGCCACCACCGGAACCGGATCTGTGGTGGTCGCTTGACTCACCATGGTAATGGCATGGGGCTCGGCAGCACCAAACGCCTGCACCAGGAAGGTGTGTGACTCGCCGTTGGCAACGGGAAACAGCCCGCTGTTCAGGACATCCGCGTTGCCGCTTGCGACATTGACGCCATCGACTTCGAGTATCTCGGTGCCCCGCGTGAGGCCCGCTGTGGCTGCTGGCGAATCGGCCTCAATATAGGCCACCAGCGCCTGACGAGGTGGTGTTGTGCGGACCAGCGTGAAGATTGCACCGTATCCCGACACCACGCCCGACTGGGATAGCTGCCGCCATTCCTCCGAATCATAGGTGAAATGGAACTGATCCTTCGGCCTGCCGGATGGCGTGAGCGCAAAGGTGCGCATCAGTGAAAAATACGTCAGAGGGTCAGCGTACTCGCCCGGGTCGACATCCACGATCTCGTCATACCAGAGGTAGGTGTCGTTGCTCATGGAGCGAATCCAGAAATTCTCGTCGGTCACCGTTCCCTGGGTATCCACGAAGTTCCCGGCGCGTGGGGTCTCGCACAGCGCATTGAAGTTATCGGCGGGCTCGAAAACGCCCGCTACCCAGCCGGAACCCGTGTCAGTTCCGTCACCGGTATCGGTGCCATCGCCAGACCCATCACCCGCATCTGTACCATCGCCGCTTCCGTCACCTGTATCAGTCCCATCACCTGCGTCGGTACCATCGCCTGTGTCAGTACCATCACCTGTGTCGGTGCCATCGCCCGTGTCGGTGCCATCGCCCGTGTCAGTGCCATCGCCTGTGTCCGTGCCGTCTCCAGCACCATCACCTCCGCCATCACCTGCGCCGCCTCCTGACCCGCCATCACTTCCCACCGGGGCCGGCTGTGGCGCGGGGCTACTTCCCCCGCCGCCGCCACCGCAGCCGGCAAGCACGAATGACATCGAAAGGCAGAACAGCAGGTTGGTTGCAAGACGCATCGTTTTCACATCGTTATGGCGGTGTTTGGTATAGTGCGCGGTCGGCAAACCATCAAGCACACTGACTATGACATCCTCAGAGATTCTTGGTTCTTCCCAATATCTGTACTTTATCAGACATGGCCAGACCGAATGGAATGCCATTCATCGGATGCAGGGCCAGTGGAACTCCGACCTGAATGCCCTGGGGCGCTCCCAGGCTGACCGGAACGGCAGGCTGCTGGCAAAACTGGGAGTGGATGCGATCTTTGCCTCGCCGCTGGACCGCACCCGGCAGACCGCAGAGATCATCAACCGCTATCTGTCGCTGCCCGTCACCTACGATGACCGCATCATGGAATGGGACTGTGGCGACTGGAGCGGCCACCTCTACGCAGAGGTCCAGCAGAAGTGGCCGGGGCAGTGGCAGGCGTATCAGGCGGACCGCTTCAACTATCGTGGCCCGAATTGTGAAAACTTCCACGACATGATTGCACGATCAACACCGTTCATCGAGGAACTGCGCACCCATCCGGCGCGGCGAATTGCCATCGTCTCTCACGGTCTGATCGGCAAGATCATGGTGTCGACCCTGCTGGGTCTGTCTGAACACGATACGCTGGCCTTCGGCCAGGATAACGATGTGGTCTTCAGGCTGAAACTTGACGGCAGTGAATACGGCGTCGATCAGCAGGCAGCAAATCAGGCCGGCATTACCGCGGATCACTTCGTCAATGGCAAGGGGCCCTATCCTGGCCATCAAGCGAGCAGAGCGCAGCGAGGGGCGTGAGATCACTTCCGGTGGCGTGCCGGCACGTATCCCAGATCATCACGCACGCCTGTTTCAAGCGTCTGACCAGGGTCAGCCACGATGTAACGGGCAACCCGGCGGCCATGCTCAGACAGGCTCTCGTAGATGTCCCTCGGAACGCTGGGCGGCATCGGCTCCCGAAACCATGGCGCATAGAATTCAGCATTTGGGATGGCGCGAACCTCATCCGAGAGATTCGGCGTGCCACCATGCCAGGCGCGGACATCCCGGATCATGACGCTGCCTGCGGACGCTGGACAGACCGCAGACAGTTTCATCCACTCCGGTTCTTCAGCCAGCGCGGGAATGGGCTGCCGGGAATGCTGGGTACCCGGAATCTGGCGGGTCGCGCCGTTGGTCTCGTGTACGTCCACCATCAGAAAATTACAGCAGACATAGGGCGCCGGCAGGTCCCGATAGCTCAGGATGCCACGAGGGTCGTGAAAAGAGCCGAAGGTAAAGCGGTTGCCGTTCGGCAGCGGGATTTCTCTGCGCTCACCCATGTCTGAATGTAAAGGTTGATACTCCACCGCCCCTGGCAGACAGAAGTCGCCCCCGCCTCCCCGCGAAATATATTCGTCCGAGCCGAAGATAGCCGTCAGAATCGGAGTGACCGTGGGCAGGTCCAGCAACATGGCCCATTCTGGATGATGCATGAGATGGCCAGTCTTGCTGGCGCCACCAAAGGAATACCGGTGCGAGCCACGGTTACCGACGCGGGTACGGTCCCGGGACGTCATCTCGTGAATCACGCGGTCACAGCCGCCTCTCAGGAAGTCGAGCTGTCTGGCATCGAGGGCGTCGGAGACCACCACAAAGCCGTCCCGATAGAACAACCTAACGGCCCGCTCCACTTCGTCCGGCCGTAGTACCTCCAGGCCCTTGATTCCATTGTGCTCTTTCAGATATTCACGCAGTTGGCGGACAGCAGGGGCATCCCGGTCCCGCCCTACCCAACCCAGATCGTTCAGTGCCGTGGACTCGGCCTGATCATCGGGCACCAGCTGTTGTGACGCGGCGTCAGCCATGTAGAATTGCCTCCTTCCGGATTTTCACCGTCAGGATTGTAGCACTCGCGCCATCGCGATCACTCAACCGAAATCAAGGCTTCCCGCCGTTGACCACTCGTCAACGCCGCGAGTTAAACACGCCACGAGTTAAACCAATCACTACCATGAGGGGACTCAAGCAGACCATGCGCTTGTCACTTGTCAATCTGCTGCTGATGGCACTGTCAGTGTCCATGTTGTGGTGCGGACCTGTTGCGGGCGGCGAAGCGACCGACCACCGCGAACTGTCCGATACTGCCGCAGACCTCAAAAGCAGGGGAAACCTGCTACGACTGCAGGGCGATGTCGCCGGCGCGAACCGGATCCAGGAAGAACTGATCCTGCAGTTTCCTGATGATCCGATCGGCCATGTCTTCAATCTCAATACCATGGTCACCCAGCTGACCTGGAACGAGTCAGATACCCGTTTCGATGGTCAGATTCGAGCCGATGCCGGCCGGGTCCTGGCGCTCTGCGAGGCGGCCATCGAGTCCGAACCGGACGACCATCTGGCGCATTACCACTGCGGGCAGGCTCATTTCGCGCTGTCGTACCTCTCCGCCATTCGGGGCGGTTACTATCAGGCCGGTCGCCACGGCAAGCATGCGATCGCAGAGCTTGAGACTGCGCTCACCCTGAATCCCGGGCTGACCGACGCGAAAATGCATCTTGGCATCGCCTATTATCACGCTGACAATCTGCCGGCCTATCTGAAGGCCCTGTCCTGGATCCTGTGGTTCATCCCCCAGGGGAATTCGGACAGGAGCCTGCCTTATCTGCGGGATGTGATGGCCGAGGGAGATGACTTTCGCGATGTGGCACGATACCTCTATGCAGACCTCAGGATATCTGAAGGCCCGGAGGGCAAGCGCGAAGCGAGCGAGATACTCGCCCTGCTCACCCGGCAGTACCCTGCAAACCATCGTTTCCACCTGCGGCACATCTCACTGCTGCTGGAGCGGGGACTGAATCGGGAGACGATCGCGGCGGGCGAGCAGTTTCTGCAGACCCAGACCGGCGTCGATCCGTTGAATGAGTCACTGGTGCGGTTGTGGATCACCAGAGCCCATCTCACGCTCCAGGACCTGACTGCAGCACGGACTTCCTTTGACGAAATCGACCTCACGGTATCAACAGACCCGGCGATGCCCCTGTGGGGGCTGCTCTGGATGCTCATCACTCACGCCCAGATGCTGGACCTGGGCGGTGAGCGTGAGGCTGCGCTTGCGACCTATCGGCGACTGCTTGGCCTGACGGACGAAATTCACATGAATCCTGTGGTCGTGGCCGCCGCTCACCAGGGCCTCAAGACACCCTTCAGTGGGGCCAGCGGCCTCGATCATCGCGTATTCGACTGACGCCAGACAGCTCAGTTCGCCATCAACCGCAACCGGCTGGTACCAGAGTCGCGTATTCGTCGGCGTCAAACGCACCCCGGAACAGCATTCGGTACGCTTCACACTTCTCGGCATCTGACGTGAACGTGGCGTCATCCCGGAAGCGGCGCTTGATGACGTCCAACCCCAGCCGATCCGAAGTCATTCGAACACCGCCGTCTGTTTCAGTATCAAACACCATGGTTCTTGTCGTCAATGGGCCCTCGTTCTCCCAGGTGGTCCAGGGCACTTCATGCCCTTCACGCCCCATTCCGGGGTCGCCCTTGTGAGCAAACTCAGCCCAATAAGACATCATGGAATCAGACAGCGGGTCGTACTCATCCTGCATCGAGGGGGTGAATATCACGCGCCCGGGTTTTGGAAACTTGCCAAAAACAAACGGAACTTCCAGGAAGTGGGCCGCACCGAACAGCACCTTCAAATCAATGAACCCGAGGTTGCGCCAATCATCCACATCGAACCGATAGGTCCAGACGGATGCGCCCTGCGCCTGCCGGAGCCGCGTGGCAAGCTGGTCCACGGACAGGTATCTGAACACATCTGAGCCATAGCGATTGGCACGTTCGTAGGCGTCGGCATCAATGATTTCGAACGGTATCCGAAACCGCATACGGACCAGCCGCGGATCAACGCTGAGAAACAGTTTCACTTCGTCCCGGTTGGCGCCCAGGATGATCGGCACATCATGATAACGGCCAGGTGTTTCGAATACCTCCGGGCCCTGATCAACGGGTAATACATGGCCGTCGGCAAACAGCAATGGCATCTGCAACATGCCGCCCAGGTTGACCTCATAGGCAGAAAACAGCTCGCGAAGTGTCCTGCTGCGTAGATATCTGGCAAGGTCGTCCGCTGACATGGTGGCGACCCGCTCCTTGGCGGTCTGCCGGTCAGGTGCCAGGGCATCGGACCGCATCAGCTTGACAATGACCTCGCTGGAACTGAACGGGTCGCCGGGCACCGGCGCGTCCATCAGATTCTCTGCGACCACCGGGTCAGACAGACGATGTACGCCACTTTGCACAATCGCGCCATGAAACAGGCCTGCAGCGAGTGGAGAGGCCATCAGCGAGAGAATATTCGAGCCCCCGGCGGACTCACCGAACAGGGTCACCCGGCCCGGGTCACCGCCAAAGCGAGCGATGTTCCGTTGCACCCACTGCAATGCCGCAATGATATCCAGCGTGCCGAAGTTGCCGGAATTTTCGGCATCTGAGTTCCCCGGCCGCCTCAGGGTCTCATGTCGAAACCAGCCAAGCGGTCCGAGACGATAGTTCAATGACACCACGATCAGGTCATGTTCCGAGGCATAGCGGGCCCCGTCGTAAAGGGCCATGTCCGCGCCTCCCAGGGAATTCCCGCCGCCATGAATCCACACCATCACAGGAAGTCGATCCGCTCCCTGGGGCACCCGGTCGGGGTGAAAGGGTGGAGCCCAGACGTTCAGGTACAGGCAGTCTTCATTGCCAACCGGCATCGCATCCGGCCGCGGCAACACCGGCAACTGTGGGCATCGGCGCGAAAATTCAATGACCTCCTTTCGCCCCTCCCAGGGAATCACAGGTTGTGGTGCCCGCCATCTTAAATGCCCTACCGGGGCTGAAGCGTAAGGTATGCCCAGCCAGGCATGGGAATTCTGCCCGCCCTGCATGCCCATCAATCTGCCATCCTCGATCGTTCGCAGGGTACTCGGAGCCGCGATTTTTGGCGGTGGCGCCTCGGGTGATAGATAGGAAGCCAGGCCATAGGCCCCGGCGCCGACCAACACAACCATGAGGATCAACCCCCATAACAGTATTTTCATGTCCTGTTCCTATTGAGACCCATTGCCCAGACCCGCCCGAGGATAACGCACCCCAGTACCTTCAAGGTAGACGCCCCGGGCCTTCCCGGGCCGCATTCCTGATGCGAACCCTCTTGGTGCGCGAGGTCTCGCCGCGTTCTGGCCACTGCTCAACTCTGTCCGTCCTGCGGTCATTGCAAACAAAGGGTTGATGATAGCGGTCACGCCCATCAGATGCGTCTTGAATTCCCGGGGGTTTTGTGTAGTTTCGATCGTTCTGACAATGCGATCATCGCGGACACAGGACCCAAATGGCTGAATCTCACGAATCGGGATTATCTGTCACCATCCGTCGCCTCCATGAAACCGCCAACCTGGACCTGACCGAATGGGTCAAGAAACAGGATTGGCTGGGGCGCAACGCCAAGGATGTGGTGGCCCTGGAAGAGCGGCTTGGCGACTTCTGGAACCTCGGTCGTAACGTCATTTTGCAGTGGGCCCAGCTACCGGACAGCATTCAGGTGCTGGTGATTCCGCAGTTTCTGCTCGCTGGTGAGTCTTCAAACGATGAGTCCCACCAGACTTTCGTTCGGGGGCTTCTGGCTGGAAACAAACAGGTATCCAGGGAACAGTTGGAGGTCGCCGCGGACCGCCTTGGCTATCCAACCATCAACATCAGCATCGGCCACCGGGGCTGGCGCCTTCCACCCGAAATGACCAACGAGGTCGTCAAGCGATACGGGACCAATTATATCGAGGACCAGGCGGTGGCGCTGTTCGACATCGTGGGCTTTTCGCTGTACTCACCGCTGGAACAGGTCAGCCAGTTGAACAGCCTCTCATATTCCCTGAACTCGGCCCACGCCAGGATGCTGACCAAAGAGCGGGACATCAACTTTGCTCGTTCCACCACCGGTGACGGGTTCTATGTATGGAACCGTGACAACAGCATTCAGGCCAATATCAACCTGTATCACTTCATGCACCTGGCGCTGGCGGACAACGCGATCGCCCGTTCAAAGTCACAGGGCAATGTCACGCCTGAACTGCGGGCCGCCTTCCACGTTGGGAGCCACTACGAGTTTTATCAGTCCGAGGGGCTCAACCCGACCAGCCACTACTTTATCGTCGGGGATGTCACCATTGAGCTCGCCCGTCTGGTGGACAGCGCCCGCCCCGGGCAGGTTCTGGTAGGCGACTTCAAGGCACCCATGGGTAACCATGACACCGGTGAAACCGAGCGTGTGGACACCGTCCGCTTTATCGAACTCACCCAGGAGACATTGTCCTCTCTGGAAGGGCTGGTGTTGTCTGGCGAACCAGTGGACGCCATACGCTGTTATCTGACTGGCAGGCGTGATGCCGACAAGTTTCAGGCCCGAAAGTACCAGATTACTGACAAACACGGACTGTCTCGCCTTGCCTACAATGCAAAGATCAACATCTATCGCGAAAATTCCGACCCGATCTTTCTTGGCCTTCAGGATACTGAAGTGGAGGCTGACTAGACCGGAATTCCCCAAGGCATACCCTGCCTGCCACAGCGGCTACAGATCAAATACCCTCGCCGCATTGTCCCAGAAGATCTTGCGCCGGCTTTCCTCGCTGATGGGCTGACGCTCCAACGCCACAAAACCTGCGGGCCAGGTGCCATCCGGGTGTGGGTAATCTGTGTTGAAGGTGATGTAGTCGTCGCCCACCAGGTCCACCGCGGCTGGCAGCGTCATCTCATCGCCCCGACAGGCCACCAGGAAGTTGGACTTGAAATACTCCGTCGGCCGCTTTTTGAGCAACGGATGCTCTGCATTGCCGGAAAATTCCCAGTGCTGTTCCATGCGTTGCAGCCAGTATGGTAACCAGCCGGCGTCAGCTTCGACGTGCACTACCTTGAGGTCCGGATGCTTTTCGATCACGCCGTACCAGATCAGCGACATCATGGCGACCATTGCCTCGAATGGGTGTGCGACGATGTGGCCCGAGGTATGGGTGTGCATCCTCTCTCCGAATGAAGGCAGATGGGGAGAACCCGAATCGTGAATGCACATCGGCTTGCCTGAGGCTTCAATGGCGGCCCACAGCGGTTCCAGATCCTCATGGTAGAAATTGCGACCTTCCACGGGATTGGGCCGAATGTAAAAGCACGAAGCGCCTGCATCAACAACACGCTTGACCTCTGCCACTGCCCGGTCCGGCGACTGCACCGGGAGCATCGCCGCCATCAGCAGACGCTCCGGCGCGGCACTGCAATACTCGAGGCTCCAGTCATTGTAGGCAGCGCAGCAGGCCGCGAGCAGATCAAGGTCACGAAACGGCTTGCCGAGCAGCTGGCCGCCTACGGTCGGGTAGATGACCTGCGCATCCACACCCTCGTCCTCCATGTCGGCCAGCCGGCTCGCGGGGTCAAAACCCCGCTCCCTTGAACCTGCGAATTTCTTCATGCCCTGATTGACCGCACCATGAAACTCCTCGGAATCCATGGGATAGTTGCCATCCTGTTTGGTGATCGGTTCACCTTCCACCATCATGCCGCGCCGGCCCCCACCCATGTCCCCCGGGGCAGGGGCGCGGTCCGCAAATGCCGGGTCAATGTAGTCTGCCCACATGGTCGGTGATTCCATCATGTGACAATCCGTATCGACGACCCTGAGACCGTTTCGCATCGTCTGCTTCCCCCTTTGGTTGATCCTTCGAACCTACCGCGATTTTCACGGGCCGACAAGGTCCCGCTGCCAACACGCCGGATACCCGGACGTTCGCGCCAGGCAACGGTGCCCTCAGGGTACAAGGTGTAAGTGCTGGTCAAAAGGCGCATGGAAGTTCCGGCCGCACGCTGTGCCGTCGTCCGGAAACTTCCCCGCACGACCAAGACGTGCCTGAACCGGACACGCTCAGGGCTTTTCATGTAAGTACTGTTCTATGGTGTGCCGCCCGGGAGACTTACCATCACGACCAGGGCGTGCCAACCCGGACACGCTCAAGGCTGCTAGACTACCCTGGTCGGAATCGGGCGAGGGCCACAGTGTGGATGAAGACGTATTAGTCGATGAGAACGCCATTGATGTTTCGGTGATGAGACTGTGGCAACAGCGTGCGCCGCAGGCGACCGGTGATGGTCTGCTCGATCAGCCCATGATGTCCATTCACCTGCCCGAAGCCGGTAACGGCTGTGGCGTGCTGGTATGCCCGGGAGGGGGTTATCGAACCCTTGCGTCCGATCATGAGGGCTTACAGGTTGCAAAATGGTTGAACCGGACCGGCATCGCTGCATTTGTGCTGCGGTATCGACTGGGCCCGACCTATCACTCGTCTGTTTCCCTGCTGGATGCACAACGGGCATTGCGTACCCTGCGCAGCCGGGCCCGGGAATTCTCGATCAGCCCGGATCGAATTGGCATGTTGGGCTTTTCCGCCGGTGGACACCTGAGTTGTGGCGCCGCGACCGGCTGGGATCAGGGCCAGGCTGACCACCAGGACCCGATAGAGCGTCAATCCTGCAGGCCCGATTTCATCGTTCCCGTATATGCTGTGACCAATGGCAAACGGCGCGGTCGCAAGGCTGACGAGTATCTCGCTGTAGATGAAGCTGTCACATCAACGACGCCCCCGGCTTTCATTGTCACCACCCACGAGGACAGCATCGTACCTGCCAATCAGTCAACACTGTTCTACGATGCCATGCTGGCGGCAGGTGCAGCCGCTGAACTGCACATCTTCAATGACGGCGACCACGGCCTGGGGCTGATGCCCGGCGACCCGGATGCCGGTCAATGGACCGGTCTGCTGGCGCGCTGGCTCAGACGCCGCGGTTTCCTGACCGATGCACCCCGGCTGGACGTGACCGGTACGCTGCTGATCGATGGGGCTCCTCCGGGCATGGCGTGGATCACACTTTTGCCTGAAACCAGTGATCAGCCCCTTGCCCGGGTGCGCATCAACCGTGCAGGTGAGGGCAGGTTTGAAATTCCCGCCAATGTCGGCCCGACTGCCGGTTGGCATGAGTTGCAGGTTCATCATGTGAGCAATCAGTATCCCCATGTGGGAACCGGCGTCTTCACGCAGCCGGACGCCAGGGTGTATCGAAAGCGAGTTTACCTCGACGCAGAGAAACCGCTGCTGCTACATCTTGATCTTGGCGGCAGCGATTTCGAGGTGTAGCGTCATCAATGACCGGGGAAGGACGAACAAGCATGACTGATACAGATACCGCGCAGCGGACTCCATTCGTACTGCATGAGCTCACGCCGCCGCGCTTTGATGCCGACGACGCCGCTGGCATCAAGGCGCAGTTAGACCAGGAGGGCTTTGCCTGTATTGCGGACTGCCTGAACCTGGAGGAACTGGATCATGCACGCGACCTGCTGTGGAATCACCTGGAGGGCACCGAGTGCCCGCAAATGACCCAGGGCGACCGGTGGGATGGAAGCGGGACGACGTCAGCTCATGGGTGCATGGCCACGGTGATGGCTTGATGACATCTACCTGCCATTGTGACTCAATGTGGTTCGCACGTACGCGGCCAGGGGTCATTGCCGGGTTTCGGGCCGCGTACCAGGAACAGGACCTCACCGCCGCATTCGACCGCATGTCCATCAACCTTCCCACCGCAACCAGGAACGAAGGCGTCCTGCAGCGTCTGCAGGCCACGAACCACCGCCACGGCCGACTGAACATGCAGGAACTGCACACTCACAAGAACTCATACTACGACGAGCGCAATGGCGCTCCCTTCACTGATTTCTACTCGATTGTCCCGCTGTGGGACATGAACCAGGGTACCGGGGCAACCGCCGTTGTGCCACGATCACACAAGCGAGTCCCCGAGATCCAGGCGTTGCGGGCGCGCAACTGGGTGGTAGACGAGAGCGTCGAGCCGCGCACCAAGGAGCAGTGGTGGGCGAGCCGAAAGTGGGTCGGCAACGGCACGCCGGATGAGGATGTTGAGCAGTACACAGATCTCGGCCTGACCCCCTGGGTCACCAACATCAGAGCCGGGGATATGGTGATCTTTGATACCGCCTTATATCATGCGGGTTGCGCTGCCGCCGACCCTACCGGGGCTTCAGGCAATGGCACCGACCAGTTGCTGAGGGCAATCTACATCATGGGCATGACCCCCACCCGGCTCAAGACACAAAGGGAACTGCAGGCAAGACGGCTTGCCTATGAACTCGACCTGCCATGGTATCCCGACCACGACCATCAGAAGATCACCGAGCAGGTCTTTGTTCAACACACCAGCCAGGGGGGTAACGTACAGAGCGTGCGTCACTTCCACGAGGCCCCGCCGGAAATCCAGCGACTGATCGACCCCACCGTCACATATTAGTCAAAAATTAGGAAAATTAGGGTCAGAGTCGAATTCTATGCCGTCCGGAAAACTACCTCACGACCACGGCATTCCTCGCACGGGCACACTCAGGGCTGGTGTACCTAACCGACTACAGGGGCACCTTGTGAAGAGCGACAGAGGCGTACTCGAATAATGACCACTCGTCCTGTCAAGCAGGTAGAGCCTCAATCACTATGGCTACCTGCAGAACGTCAAGCCGATTTGACACTGGCCTCTGCGGTCCGTCACGCCATGGAGTGACTCCTTGCACCTTGATCCGTTTGCCCCATTTTCTGGGAACTTGAATCTCGAAGGCAACCCGGCCTCCATACACTACGATCAGTCAATCATTGCCAGTTGCCGATCGATCCCTTTCATCACGACGTCGTATTTACGCGCCCGGGACACCGGCGACATGCCGACATGAGTGCCCAGTTCCATCAACTGGTCGGCATTGCTGTCGAAGGACTCCCATCGAGGCAATCCATCACCGTTGGGGTCGCCACTTGTGGCGAAATTAACCCAGAACTGCATCATCGTCGCTGAGAGTTTCCTGTCCGCATCGCGAGACAGCGGCGCCAACATGTCGTCGCCGAAAACGTACGCGATCTCCATGGCATGAAAGGAACCGAGCCTGCCCTGGGAATCTCCTTCAGGTGTCTGGGTAAAAAAGTACGGATAGCAGCGCCTGCCCTGCTCCGACATCGCCTGGGCAACCGCTCGGGTCGGGGCGCCAAAGAGCGAGTCGCCGCACATCTGCTTGGAGGACTCGATCATCTCCTCCCGGGAGGTGGCGGGGTACAGTTCCAGGGCCTCGTCCGCATCTTCTGCAAAGATGCGCCGAAACTCCGATGCATAAGTATCCACGTCCTGGCACAGCGTCATCTGTGCCATCGGTGCACCCCAGTACAGGGCAGAACCCTCATAGGCGTTGCTGCCGATCATGAGCGGGACATCGTTGTACTCACTCGAACGAAATGCAGAAAGTGGGTTCACCAACTGGCAGTAGCCGTCGACGATAACACCGGGGAGCGGAAATGATGCCGACCGGGAAATGATCTCCTCAGCGCCGACATCGCGCATCGCGGCCAGTTGCCCCGGTCCTGCGGGACAGCCGAGCATCTCGCCCAGCCTTACCCCTGTCTCGTGAGCAGAAAACCGTATTGCGCCGGGCCGATCCAGAAGCTGCGTTGCCTGCGCGCCAACGCCGCTCTGGGCGATGGCACGATGAATCAGCCCGCGACACAGGGGAGACGTCACCATGGCGCAAGTGGAGTGCCCTCCGGCACTCTCACCGAAGACGGTAACGTTGCCCGGATCACCGCCAAAGTTCGCGATGTTTCGCTGCACCCACTGCAGCGCAGCGACAGTGTCGAGCAAGCCCTGATTGCCTCGGCATCCTTCCACCGTCAGTTCCGGATGGGAAAGAAAGCCCAGCGGCCCGAGCCGGTAGTTAATGGTAACCAGCACGACACCCATGTCTGCCAGTTCCTGACCGGGATAGCCCGAACCGGTGCCGGTCTTGTGCGCACCGCCGTGGACCCAGAACAGCACAGGCATCCTGGCCGAAGGCTCGACCTTCGGCGTGAAGACATTCAGATAGAGGCAGTCTTCACTGTATTGAAACTCCCGTGCCGGCATTTCATAGCCCAGCGTCTTGCTGATGGTGTCTCGAAATCCGCCCTCACCGGCAATGATCTGGGGGGCGCTCGGCCCCACATCCGTCGCATCACGCACGCCCTCCCAGGCTGACGGCGGCTGCGGCTCACGCCACCGAAGGTCCCCTACCGGCGGTGCCGCATACGGAATGCCGCCAAAGTAGTGCACCTGCCGTCCACGTCGGCTGTCAATGGTCGTGCCCCTCAGAACACCGGTATCAATCGTTACTTCAGCCATGCATCTTTCCTTCCGGGAACCTTGTTCCGGCACAGTGTACCTTTCATAGAAGTCCACTGAAACGAGCTGCCAGCGTGAGCACCTCCCTGCACGACTACGGCATACCTGAGACCGGCACGCTCAAGGCTGGCATGGAAGTTCATTGATACAAGGTGTCGGCGTCAGCACCTGGAGCGCTGAGCAGGGCCTTGACAGGTGGCACGGTGGGCGCGAAGATCAATTCGTGTTCGAAGGACACACCCTCGCTTGCGGAAAGGACCCAGTCCACCTTCACCTGGTATTAGCCCAAAGACACCCCACCTTCTTTCTGTCCGGTTCAGCAGGCGACGGAGCAATGAAAGGAGGTTCTATGAGCAGATCACTTCCCAAACGACCCAGCCTCGAACACCTGAAGCACGAGGCGAAGCGCATTCTTCGCTCGGTGAAGGCGTGCGAAGACACCGAGTTGGACCTGATTCGTCTCAATCCGAAGTTCAAAACGGCAACCGTGCAGCAGATCGCCGCGACCGTTACGCTGCTCGATGTCCAACTGGCGTTGGCGAGGGACTATGGCTGCAGCGGCTGGAAGGAGCTGAGGAGGCTTGTCGAGTCGAAAACCCCGGTCATGATGCCGCTGCGGCCGGTGCTGAAGATCGACTCTTATGACGAAGCCATCGAACACTATGTGAACTGGCTCGGTTTCAACCTGGACTGGGACTGGCGCATGGCACCGGGCGAGCCCACCATCGCGGCGCTGTCCTATGGTGATGTGAGTTTCACGCTGAATGAAGACGTCAGCACGCTGGGGCCTGTTGCCATTCACCTGGACGTCAGGAATCTGGAGGTGCTGGTGGAGGAGTGGAATGAGAAACGACCGGGTTCCGTGACCGTGAGAAGAGCCCCACCCTATGAGTTCCCGGAGGTGGTTGTGCCTGATCCCTTTGGCAATGTGTTTTTCTTCGAGGGCAAGGATCAGTCAGCGTTCGCCAGGAAAATCGACGTCGTTAAGCCCAGGATGCGTGCCTACGTCCAGGCACAACTGGATGCCGGACGCGAACTGCCGACACCTGAAGAAGTTCGCGCAGTGGTGGGCCCGCCCCTCGGCGCCGCGATTGATGTGTTGAATGAGTTTCCGGGTTACGCTGAAGCGTATGCCCGGATCAAAAGAGAACCCTGAACCCACTGGGAACAACAAGGAAACCACCTCCATGGAACTGATTGATCAGCTCTGGCAGGACATCAACCGCGGCACGCTCGACGGTCATTACCCAGAACTGGGTGTGCACGAAGGTCAGCGACTGCAGCTTGCCCTGTGCGACAGGTGGGCCGAGCAGGGGGAGGCCGTGGGTGGTTACAAGATCGGGCTGACCTCGGGCGCGGCCAGAAACTCCTTCGGGCCCGGGATTCGCCCCTTCGGCTATATTCTTAAGCGGCGCATCCTGACCAGTGGCGACTCCGTGCGGCTGTCCGACATCGGCAAAATGGGCATCGAGAACGAACTGGTGTTTCGAATCGGGGCGGATACCCGCACCGGCGAAGCCACACCCGAGAGCGCCAGAGCCATCGTTGACGGCGTGGCACCAGGGTTCGAGATCAACCAGATTCGCCTCACCACGCCCGCCTCCAACGGTATCCGGCTGGCGGAAAACCTGACCCAGTGGGGCATTGTGGCTGGTGAATTCATCCACCCTGATCAGGACTACGAGTCGCTGTCCGTGTCGGTGGCGAAAGACGGTGAGACCATTGAAACGGTTTCCGCCAGGGATCATATCGACGACCATTTCGTTTCCATCGCAAGGCTGATCAATCGCCTGCACCAGTTCGGTCGGGGTTTGACCAAAGGTGCGCTCGTCATCACCGGTTCCTATACGCGTCAGGCCGTGCGTGAGCCCGGCAGGTGGCGAGGTGACTTCGGCGCTCTTGGAAGCGTCGAACTGGAAGTCCAATGAGACGCCTGGCTCATGCACGGCGGTGACCGCCAGAGCCTGACCTGACAGCGGCAATGCGCTTCAAGGCGTTCTGCAGGAGATGACAAGTCAGCCCCGAATGTCCGGGAAACCCTGACCAGGGCTCTTTTCCTCCTGGCAGGGCAGCACGCCCAAAACAGGGTACAATCGGGCCGGTCAGACTGGAGGGTCAATGAAAGTTCTTATTATTCCCGGGCTTACCTTGCCGAACGTCCCGGAGGCAGATCTGCTTCACCTCAGAAACCTCGTTGGCCACAACGGAGAGGTCATTGTCACCGATCATCAGGATGCGCATCGCCATGCGGCCGATGCAGAGGTCATCCTGGGATTCGTCAATCGCGAGCTGTTTCAGGCAGCCCCCAGGCTGCGCTGGGTACAATCCATTTCATCCGGCGTGGACATGTTCTTTTACCCGGAGTTTGTCGCCAGCGATGTTGTGCTGACAAGCGAAAAGGGGCTGGTCGGAGAACACCTTGCAGATCACGGCTTTGGCCTGCTGCTGATGCTCACGAGGCAACTGGCAACCGCCCTGCGCCACGGCGCCGACGGCTGGAATCATCGGCCCGAAATGCGCTTTGCCGAGATTGAACTGACCGGGGCGACATTCGGAATATTCGGTTTTGGCGGAACCGGCCGCGCCATGGCGAGACGAGCCGCTGCATTTGGGATGCGCTGCATCGCCGTCGACCGGGACGATGTGCCGCCCTCTTCCGAGGTCACGGACGTCTGGGGTCCGGACCGTTTCAATGAGCTTCTGTCCGAATCTGATGTAGTAAGCATCTGTTGCCCGCTCACTGATGAAACCAGGAACTGCTTTGACCATGATGCTTTTGCCCGGATGAAACCGGAGGCGTTTCTGATCAATGTGACTCGCGGCGAAGTGATGGATGAGCAAGCCCTTGTTTCAGCGCTGCAAACGGGCCAGATAAGGGGCGCTGGGCTCGACGTCGCGCCAAGGGAGCCATTGCCAGCGGATTCGCCACTCTGGAGTATGCCCAACGTGGTCATGACCCCCCACACCGCGGGCGCCAGCCAGTTCCGGGTGCGGCGAAATATCGAACGCTTTACCAGCAATCTTCAGCGATTTCTGGATGGCGCCCCACTCGAAGGCATGGTCGACAAGAAGCTCGGCTACTAGAGACCCCCACCCTGGCTACGGCCCGTTTTGGGTCAGAATGTGCCATTCTGTGGGCCATGATGGACCACCCCCGACCCTTCAGTGCACACATCCGCGCCAGCACGCTGCGCCATGAAGATCGCCTCGATTAAAAATTCTCTATTTTTTCAATAACATAAGGATTTTGCAGGGCGGTCCCACAAGGTTGGCACCAGTATTGCTTTACCTAATACAAGATCACAACCAAGGAGAACGTTTCAAAACTCTGGCGCAATGTATCCCCCTGCATTGTGTGAGAGGCAGAAGAAGGCGGCGGGGGTTCCTCCCTCTTCCCCTGCCGCCTTCAACCTCTTTCTGATCTCACCGGGACGTCGTAATCCTCAGTCACCTCAACCCGCACACCAGTACCACAATCTTCGAGCCAGCAATCTCCGGGCTCTCAATTTTCAAGCTCTCAATTCTTAAGAAGGGCGCCATAGGCCGCTCTGGTCGCCACAAACCGTTCGAACGGAAATTTGATCGGAACGCCCTCGATGGCTGCGATCAACATCATCAGGTGGGCCTCCCAGCCGGCGCAGGATCGTGCGACATCCTCACCCTGCGGCACACCAAGGGTGAGTGTGAGACGGCAGCCATCGTCATTGGACTCCAGTTCGAAGCGAAGTGGCCGGTCGGGCTCGCCGGGGCTGCTCCAGGAATAGGCCAGAACACGACCCGGGTCGCATTCGGTGACGGTACTGTCGATGACGATGCCACTGTCCTGGAAGTCGAGTCGGGCAACTCCTCCGCAGCGAAGTTCAATCTCACCCGGCGCGAGCCAGTCCACAAAGCGCGCCGGGTCCGTCAGCATCTGCCAGACCGCTTCCACATTGTGGTCGAACTGCCGCGTCAGGGTGGCAGTGCAGTGGGTCTGCCCCCTGGTGATGGTGCCCAGTTCTTCGTTCTGATCGGCCATATCCTGCTCCGCGCTCTGGTCAGTGATTCAGACAACAGGTTACTGCCGTCAGGGCCTGGACGCGTTGACCATCGTCAAAAGGGGTTCCCGATCATCTCGTGCTGGTAGCGCCTCCGTCACAGGCGACCGTGATGCCCGTGAGGAAGCTGCCAGCCCTGGACGAAAAGAAGATGACCAGTCCGGCGGCATCCTCCATGGCGCCTGCCCGGCCCATCGGCTGACCCGCCAGCACCTGTTTGGTCATCTGCTCATCGGCGAACAGTGGTGCGGTCATCTTGGACTTGAACAGACCCGGCGCCATGACATTGACGTTGATATTGTCGCCGAGCAGGTCTCGCGCCATCTGTACGCTGAGCTGGCCAAGACCGGCCTTGGCCGCGACATAGGAGTAGTTGCGCAGATTACTGGGCCGCAGACCGTTCACGGACGTGACGTTTACCACCGAAGCCCGATTGTCCGGTGAGGCACCCGCCCGCAGCAATGGCAGCAGCTTCTGAGTCAGGAAGAACGGGCTCTTGACGTCCAGGTCCATCACCTTGTCCCAGGCCTTCTCATGAAACTTGTCGATGTCCTCACTCCAGGTCACGCCGGCGTTGTTCACCAGAATGTTGAGGTGAGGTTCGCGTTCGGCAATCTGATCGGCCAGCTTCTGGCAACCCTCAATCGTTGCGACATCGCCCGGAATGGCAATGCACTCACCGAACTCGGACAGGCTTGCCTGGGTTTGTTCACAGGCGTCCTGCTTTCTGGAAGACACGTACACCCGCGCACCGGCCTTGACCAGGCCCTCGGCAATCATCAGGCCGATGCCTCGTGTCCCGCCCGTCACCAGTGCAACCTTGCCCCGTACCCCAAAGACATGCTCGTAGAAAGAATCGCTCATGGTGTTTCCTTTTTTTTGAAAGTGCGTTTTATAACCACCAATTAACGGGCCGGATTAATGAGGTATTTCTCGCCTGTCGCCTGTCGCCCGAACGTGGCGATGGACTCCAGAGTCAGCACCTCTGCCAGAGAGACCTCCCGGGTATAACTGCTGGCGAAAGTGGTCTTGATCTCGTCGGCGACCTTCTGCCGCAATCGTTGCACCTCCTCGGGCGTGATCCTGCCCAGAAATGGCGTGAGCAGCCAGCCGCCCATGCCCCAGGACATTCCGAAGTTGCGATTGAAGGTCGTCGGCGATCGATCCAGCCCACCGTAGATATAAACCTGCTTATGTACCGTTGAACCATAGGCCCCCCGGTCCGTGCTGTAGCGGTTGGCTGCGGCTTCCATCGCGGTGAGAATCTGGCCGGCGAGTTTACCGCCGCCGGTGGCATCGAAGCCCAGCGTGGCGCGGGTGGCAGTGAGCGCTTCGATCAGTTGCGCCATGAAGTCCGGTTCAGACGAGTTGCAGACGTATTGCGCACCGATGCCCTTGAGCAGGTCCACATGCTCCTGACGGCGCACGATGTTGACCAGTTGCACCCCCTCATTGATGCAGAGTTTTTGCAGCATCTGCCCCAGATTGGACGCCGCAGCGGTATGCACGAGCGCCGTGTGCCCTTCAAGCCTCATGGTCCCCAACATGCCGAGGACCGTGAGCGGATTGACAAACCAGGAGGCGCCTTCGGCCGGGGTGGTGCCCTCGTTAAAAACGAGCACCTGATCCGCCCGCACCACACGGTACTTTGAGTACATGCCACCGCCGATCACGCCGACGGTTTTCCCCATCATGGCCTGTGCTGCCTTGCCGGACCCGGCGGCAATGACCACACCGGCACCCTCGTTACCACAGGGCAGAGAATTTCCAACACGCGGAGCGACCATGGCTCGCAGCGCTTCGGGGATGCTGGCCCGGATAACCGGTCGATCTGCTGATCCCGATGCCTCGGCTGTGGACATATCTGCCGGACCAAACAACAGGCCCAGATCAGAGGGATTGATGGGTGTCGCCTCAATGCGGACAACCACCTCATTTTCTGCTGGATCAGGGACTTCTGAAGTCTCAAGAGAGAGTTGCAGGTAATAGTCTTCTGTGACGAGCGAGCGCAGTTGCAGGTTGTCCATCATGGATTCCGGTTTCAAAGAGTCAGCCGCGAAAATACTATGATTCACTCAACGGAACCAGCCCACAGTGGCATCAGCGCTCCCGGCAGACACCAATGCCAACGACAGGCGCTGACCTTCACGGAAGTTGCCGCACACTGCGCGTCTGGGAACTTCCTGAACCAACCAGGGCGTGCCTGGCACGGGCACACAGGGCTACCCGGCGTAATGCTGACTACAAGTGCAGACTACAAGTGCTGACTACAAGTGCTATATTCCCGGTCCAGGATTCGACACCATTGAGAGGGCCAATGACAGGCAGACTGGAAGGTCAGGTAGCCATCATCACGGGCGGGGCATCGGGTATGGGGCTTGCCACCGTGAAGCTGTTTCTTGAGGAGGGCGCGCGCGTCATCATCGCCGATATTCAGGATGAACCGGGGGAAAGACTCGCCGCGGAACTGGGGGAATGCGCCCGGTATCAGCACGTGGACGTCAGCAAGGAGGCCGACGTCGAGGCTGTCGTCGACCGGGCCATGGATGAGTTTGGCCGCCTCGACTGCATGTTCAACAATGCCGGTTTCGGTGGCGTCGGTGGCGAGCTCGAAACCATGGACCTGACCGATCGATATCGCTTTACCGTGGACGTGC
The DNA here is from genome assembly GCA_027624035.1 of Pseudomonadota bacterium. Classification (GTDB taxonomy): domain Bacteria; phylum Pseudomonadota; class Gammaproteobacteria; order Pseudomonadales; family Azotimanducaceae; genus UBA7455. The sequence continues at coordinate 101,516 of JAQBUI010000004.1, forward strand.
TGTTCACCGGCGTTCTGTCGGGTATCAAGCATGCGTCCCGGGTCATGAAGACCCAGGAATCAGGCGGTAGCATCATCAATACCGCGTCCGTGGCCGGCCTGCGGGGAGGCTGGGGCCCACATGTATACAGCGCGATGAAGGCCGCTGTCATTAACCTTTCGAAATCAACCTCTCTCGAATTGGGACCACACAGGATTCGGGTCAATGCCATTTGCCCCGGCTTCATTGCCACGGCGATCTTCGCTGGCCAGGCAAACATCAGCTGGGACCAGCGAATGCGCTTTATTGAGGAACTGGAGCAGACCCAGACCGTGGCCACACCCATCCAGCGCCCCGGACGCGGCAAAGATATCGCCGAACTGGCGCTATTTCTGGCAGGGCCGGATTCTACCTTCATCACCGGTCAGGCGATTGCCGTTGACGGGGGTCTGACCGCGGGCAACATCCGCAACCCCGGCCCGGAAGGCTGGTCCCGTTTCCAGGAAATCCTCAATCGCGTCCAGAGTGCAACATGAGCGCCATTGCAACAGAACTGCCTGAAGACGTTCAAATGGCCCGGGACGGCCTGCTTGCCTTCGTGCGACAGGAGGTCATACCCCGACATGATGACCACCGGACACTGTTTGAAGACCCGCGACGGGTCTACGACGAAAACGGCCGTTTCTCGAGCGAGGTGATCACGCTCATCAATGAGGTCAGAACCGCGTCCGCGCGGGCAGGCTTCTACCACATGTGCGCGCCCACCAGTCTGGGTGGTGGCGGGCTTGGTCACCTGGCGTACTACGTTGCCTGGGAGGCCCTGTTTCATCAGTGCGGGCCGCAGAACTGGCTCATGCTTTACGCCCTCGCGCACTGGGCTTTTGGCCCGAGTCGATTGCTGGAGCAGATCACCCCCGATGCCCGGGAGCGATTCCTGCCAGGCCTCATGGACGGCAGCCAGTCCATGTGCTTCGGTCTGTCAGAGCCCAATGCCGGATCAGACGCCAGTATGATTGCGACCCGGGCCGTCCCCGATGGCGACGGCTTCCGCATTTCCGGCAGGAAGATCTGGACCAGCAACGCACCCATCGCCGACTACTGCGTCGTCTTCGCGGTCACGGACCCGACCGGCAAGCCCGGGATCACCGCCTTCATGGTGCCGACGGACGCGCCGGGATTTCACATGCAGAGGGTGGTTCGCCTGTTTGGCCACATTGGTGGTGATGAGGCAGAAATCGTACTTGAAGATGTCTACGTGGAACCGTGGCAGATCGTTGGCAAGCAGGACAACGGCTTCGCGGCAGCGCTGTATGGCGTGTCACTCGGGAGAATCTATAATTCTGCCCGGTCGGTCGGCTACGGCCGCTGGGCCCTTGAAATGGCGCTCGACTACTCCGGGACCCGGCGGGCCTTTGGTCAACCGATTTCGGAGTATCAGGGTGTCAGTTTTCCGCTGGCCGAATCTGCCACCGAGTTGCACGCGGCCCATTTGATGGGGCTGAATGCGGCGACCCTGCTTGACCAGGGCGAGCGCGCCGTCAAGGAGCTTTCCATGACCAAAGCTTATTCGGTACAGGTGGGATTCCGGGCGCTGGACCGTGCCATCCAGACCCATGGTGCCATGGGTTTTACCAATGAACTCGGATTGACTGAAGCTTGGCACTCGCTGCGCATCGTCAACGTGGCAGATGGTACCAACGAGATCCTGAATCGCACGATTGCCCAGCGGCTTTTGAAGGGCGACACGGAACTCTGACCAGGACCTTAAACTACGGGTCAGTCCCCGCCCCGGAATTGACCAGAATTGATGGAGCAGAAAATGGATTACCCCCTGGCTGACCTCAAGGTATTGGACTTCTCCAGGGTACTGGCAGGGCCCTATGCAGGGCGCATGCTCAGCGACCTTGGCGCTGACGTGGTCAAGGTCGAACCGCCGGAAGGGGACGTCACGCGCTACTGGGGGCACGTCATCGGGGGCCTGCCCGGTTATTACAACCAGCAGAATGCAGGCAAGCGAAACATCTGTGTCGATCTGCGAGCGACCGGTGCAAAAGATCTGATTCTCGATCTGGTACGCCATGCTGACATCGTCATCGAGAACTATCGGCCCGACGTGATGGGCCGGCTCGGAATTGACTACCCGGCGCTGTCCAGTGCCAATCCGCGCCTCATCATGTTGTCCATCTCTGGCTTCGGACCCAATGGCCCGGAATCACGCCGGCCGACTTACGCACCCGTCATTCATGCCGAGGCCGGCCTGGTGGCCCGCCTCGCCCATCGCAGCGGCCAGCCGCATTCGGATTTCCCCACTTCTCTGGCCGATACCAACGCAGCGTTGCACGGTCTTGTGGGCATCCTCGCGGCCCTGCACTACCGGGACCTGAGCGGCCTGGGTCAACACATCGATATCGCAATGATGGATGCGACCATCGGCACCGATGATCAACTTCACTATGACCTGGAGGGCTCCCACGACACCGGGCCGTTACCGAACGACATCTGGGAAACACCCATCGGCCCAATTCTGCTGTCAACCGATTTCCGATACCTGTGGAACTGTCTGACGACCCAGCGGGGCCTCGAAGATCCGTCGGATCCGGACATGCCAAGGCAACAGCGGATCGCGCTGCGCAGAAAGGCAACCGCAAAGTTCATGCAGACACTCGCTACCCGCGAGGCGGTGGTCGAACTGATGGATGCCTTCAATATTCCCTGGGGCGATGTTCGCCAGGGCAAAGCGACGCCGGAGCAGATCACCCTGCGGCACCGCTCCAGCTTTACCGAAGTGGATGACCGCGCTGGCGGCACGCGCACCGTGACCCAGTCTCCCTATCGATTCAGCAACGCAAAAAGCGGGGTCCGCGGCCCGGCCCCGCATCAGGGAGAGCACAACGCCGAGGTACTGAAACAGTGGCTGGGTGCCGACCAAAGCCGGATCCACAAGATGCAGGAGGAAGGCATCCTGCTGACCGATGAAAAACGCGCGAGGTAGGGCAGCATGACGCCGTCAAGCTGTGTTACGCTCATGCGCCCCCGGAATTAAGAAAGGACCCACGCAGCATGGGAGATCGTCTGAAAGGTAAGGTAGCCGTGATCACCGGCGGAACCAGCGGTATCGGCGAGGCGACCGTAGAACTGTTCGTCAATGAAGGCGCAAAGGTTGTCTTCTGCGGACGCTCGGAAGAGAAAGGGCAGGCCCTCGCCGATCGGGTCGGCGAGGCAGCGGTGTATGTGAAGGCGGATGTGATGTCTGAAGCGGATATCAAGCAGACGATTGACACCGCAGTGAGTCAGTTTGGCGGCCTGGACATATTATTCAACAATGCCGGCGGGCCGACCAAAGGGACCATTGACGGGGTGACCCCGGAGGATATCAATTACGCCTGGCAGTTGCTGTTCTCCAGCGCGGTGCTTGGCACCAAGCACGCCACCGCCCACCTGAAAGCCAGGGGTGGCGGTGCGATCATCAATAACTCCAGCATCGCAGCCATCCGTGATAATCAGGGTGACCTGCTTTACTCTGCCGTCAAAGCGGCGCTCACCCACTATTCAAAGCTCTCAGGGGTTCGTCTCGGTCCCCTCGGCATCAGAGTCAACACCATCTCACCGGGTGCCATCGCCACGCCAATTTTCTGGGGCGGGTCAGCGAGGGCCAACACCCTTGCCCGGGAAGACAACGAGCGCAAGATGCAGAAGCTGCAGAAAAATCTGGCCAGGGCGACACCACTGCCGACTTCCGGTCTGGCCATCGACATCGCCCACGGCGCACTGTTTCTTGCCAGTGACGAGGGTCGCTACGTCAACAGCCATGATCTGGTTATTGACGGCGGGCGCACCAGCCTGTTCAACGAACCCCCGCCGAGCTAGTCCCGTGGCCGCGCTCGAAAACCCTGGCTATCTGGTCAGCACGGAATGGCTGCATGATCATCTGAACGATGAAGGCCTTCGCATTCTGGATGTCACCGCCATGCTGACTTCAGATCTGACCAATCTCGCCAAAGAAAAGTGTTACGACCAGGGGCATATCCCGGGGTCGGTCCTGTTTGACGTCGGCAGCGGTCAGGGGAAGTTGTCACGCAAGGACGCCGCACTTCCCTGGACCTGGCCCACACCTGACGAATTCGAAACGACCATGGCAGAATTCGGGATCAGCAACCATCACCGGGTGGTGATCGTCGCCCGGACCCCCCGTGAAGGGATTGATTCAGGAACCATGTGGTGTACCCGGACATGGTGGACGTTGCATCACTTTGGCGTGGAATGCGCCATCCTCGAAGGGGGGCTCGAAAAGTGGGAACGTGAGGCCCGACCATTGACCACAGAACCGGCCGGGGGCTTCCCGACCACCCGCTTCTCCGTGAATCCTGCCTGGCAGCGTGGCTGCGCCAGCAAGCAGGACGTCCTGAAGGCGATAGAGGCCCGGGACACCTGCCTGGTCGATGCATTGCCAGCCACCTCCTTCGACGGTACTACTGGCGGCTACGGCCCGAGGAAGGGTCACATTACCGGCGCGATCAATCGGCCCTTCAGAGATCTCATTGATGGCGAGACAGCGGCATTCAAGACACCGGAAGAGCTGTCGGATACGCTGCAGGACCTGCTGGACGTACCCCGGGTGATGACCTATTGCGGTGGCGCCATCGCGGCCACCGTCAACGCCTTCGCCCTGCGACTGCTGGGGCATCCGGCCGTCTCCGTCTACGATGGCAGCCTGATGGAATGGGCCAGTGATGACAGCCTTCCGATGACCGACCCCAGCCAGGAAAGCTAGAAAAGCTAGACCTCGCTGCCTGACCGGCAGCGCCCACAACCCGGATTCAACCCCGAACGCGTACGAATTTCTGCAGCGAATGGCAATCCAGTGGGACCATGCCCCATCGTCCCCCGCCACTGCAGGTCACTTCACTGACGTACAGATCACCCTTTGAATCGGCCCGGATCCCATATGGAAGTTCCGGTCCTACACTGCGCTCGTCTGGGAACACTTCCCGGTACAACCACGGCGTGCCTGACACGGGCACGCTCAAGGCTTTTATGGAAGTTCCGGCCTACACTGTGCAAGTCTGGGGTACTTCCCGGTACGACTACGGCGTGCCCGCACGCTCAAGGCTGCTATTGAACCAGCGGGACTAAGTCGTCACCACGCCCTTGATATACCCCGACACCTCGCCCTTGACCACGCCTTTCATGAATTCAGGATACTCGGCGATCGGTATCACATGCGTCACCAGCGGTTTCAGGTCAATCACGCCATTCTGGATCAGCCGAATCGCGGCGGGGAACGGATCCCTCACCTGGGCCATTGGCGACGAATTGACCACGGTAATGCCCTTGCCGTGCCAGGCCGTGGGGTTGAAGGTCGCCTCGGTGCCCTTCATCCAGCCGAACAGGTTGATTCGTCCGCCCACCTTGACGATCTCGGTGGACAGGTCCAGCCCCGCCTGAGCGCCGCTGGTGTCGATGACCACATCCAGGCGACGGGACTGCAGGTCCCGTTTGACGCTGGCAAATTCATCGCTGGTCACGTTGTAGGCTTCTGTCGCGCCCATGTCCAGGGCCATTTCCAGACGCTTGTCATCCACATCCAGCGCAATGAACTGATCGGCTCCCCAGCCACGCATCCCCTGAACGAACATCAGCCCCATGAAGCCGCAGCCCACCAGGGCGACCCGTTCGCCCGCCTTGTAGTTGCACAGGTCCATCCCGGTGACCACACAGGAGGCCGGCTCGACCACCCAGTGATGATCCGCCAGATTGGAATCGGGGAGCTTGTAAAGACTTCTGAGTGGTGCATTGCGCACCTTCCCGAAACCGCCACCAACCACCCTCTGACCCAGTTCGATCCCCTCGACACCCTCGCCGAGTTTGGTGACATAGCCGACTCCCTCGTGTCCTGGCGGCGCCGCTGACGGGCCGTCCGAACCGGTGCGAAACGTCTGGATGTCCCATGAGCAGATCCCACACGCCGTGTTCTCCACCTGAACCTGCCCGGGGCCAGGGTCACCGATTTCCTGTTCTATGACCTCAGCGCCGCCACCGGGCGTATACCGGATGTTCTTGAACTTCATTTGCTCTCCCTTCCATCAGATTCAGATTCGTGAAGGCATCATGCCCAAGTTGGCTCCGGAATTCGAGAACCAGACCTGAAAGTGCAGAGTCGAAACTTTCGTAAACGTCGCTCTATTGCCCGATATCTGTGCCAGGGGTCCGGAAGCGGGTATTCTGTGCCGATCCAAACGTCACTTGTGGAGCGGGCGCCATGGACCTGCCACCGATTAACCGGGTTTCAGAATTCAGCGACCTTGGACTTGAACATCGGTTTCGTGCTGAAAATATTGATCGTGCCCGACGGGTCAACTATCTGACGGCGTTCCCGATCCTCGCCGCGTGCATTCTGTTTATGGCCAATGATATCCAGCAGGGTGGCGTGAGCTGGACCATCATCGCAGCTCGCATCCTGCTCGCCATGATCGTCATCGCTTCGGTCTTCGTAACCCGCACGCGTACGCACTGGCAGGAAGTCCATAACATCACCTACCTCATGACGGTGCTGGTCATGCTCACCGTGGCATGGATTGACTACCGCCGCCCGCCGGATTTCCTGACTCATCTGGGTGTCGACATCATTGTCATCATGGGGGCCTATGCATCGCTCCCGACGGTACGATCATCGATGATCCTGACGACCCTGTTTACCCTCTATCTGGTCGGTCTACACATTCTGGTAAAGCAGCCAACCTTTCAACTGGACAACTACACGGTACCTGCATCGCTACTGCTCGCCAACGTGTTCGGGCTGTCGATGGCGCTGCTATATCAGCGGGTACAGCGCCAGTTTTTTGCCCAATTGCTTGAGGCCAAGTCCATCAGTGAGGAACTGATCCTGGCAAGGACAGAGGTCCAATCCCTTTCCGCGCTCATCCCCATGTGTTCCGGCTGCAACAAGATCCGGGTCGAAGACGGCCAATGGACCCATCTGGAGACCTACATGCAGGCGATTTCCGGCTCACAGGTGTCCCATGGGATCTGCCCTGATTGTGAGCGTCGCCTGTATGGTGATCTTGGTACAGACCACTAGGGAACCTGGCTACCCGTCACAGGATGCAAACCCTACACACCATGGCCCACACCTTGCCTCGGCAGGTCTGACGGGGCAGGATTGGGGGTCGATTCCGTTGCGAGATTGTGGGTAGGTATCGAAAGCCTTTATGCTGGGGCCTCTTGGTATCGGCGGTAGGTTTCATGGCCAGAATTCAGGTAGAAAACAAGGAGGCGTTTCAGGAGGCCCTGGCGCGCCGCCTTGCCCGACTAGACAAGAGCGAATTCCTGAAACGCTTCGGCGAACGCTACTTCGCCGAAGTGCCCATCGCCGAATTGTTGCAAAAGGACTGGGAGTACACGGTGGGCAGCCTGGCTTCCTGCTGGGCCTACTTCGAAACCTTCACCGGAAAAGCGCCGCGGGTCAGAGTCTTCAACCCGACTAAAAAGACCCACGGGTATGACAGCAGCTATACGGTGGTAGAAGTAGTCTGCGGGAACCTTCCGTTTCTGCTGGATTCAATCCGGATCGAACTCAACCATCGTGGTCTGCTGCTGGCGGACGTGCAGCAATGCATGCTGCCTGTCATTCGCCGGCAGGGTCATGATCCCGTGATCACCGACAATGAACAACCCAATGAACTGGTGCTTCATCTGGAGGTCGCCCGGGCCGGCAGTACCAGCGAACTCCAGAAGGCAGTCAGGGATATCGTGCGCACGGTACAACGGGCCGTCACGGACTTCACACCCATGCGTCGGCAATTGTTGTTATGGAGCGATGAACTGAACGCCGGTGGCACCAGCCACAGTCATGAAGCGGACCTGGCACATCAGGCACTGATCTGGCTCTACGAGAACAACTTCACGCTACTGGGCTATGAAGAGTTCGACCAGACCGCAGCGGGGGAATGGCGGCTGAGCAGCAGTGCCTGCCTGGGGCTGACACGCAAGAACCAGTACGCGAGCGGCATTCCCTTCACCGTGCCCGATCCGCCAGCCCAGACGATAATATCGTTCGCAAAGTCACCCCTCAAAAGTCGTGTCCACCGGCCGGCCTACTTCGATGAGATCACGGTTGCAATCCGAAGAAACAACAGCACCCGCGCCTGTCGCTTCGTTGGCCTGTTCACATCAAATGTTTACTCACAGAACCCGGCCGACATTCCCATCGTTAGCGACAAGATCGACCATGTTTTCAATCAGCAGGGGCTATCTCCGACCAGCCACAAGGGCCGCGCACTCGCCAGGATCATCGAAGTGCTGCCTCGGGAGGAACTGTTCCTGGCCGACTCGGACGAGCTATCCAACACCGTGGAGAAGATCTATGCGGTCCAGGAACGGCGAATGGTGAGGGTACTGGCCCGACGCGACAAGAACGGTCACTTCGTCAACGTCCTCGTGTACGTTCCACGGGATACCTACGACACGGAATTTCGGCTCAAGGTTCAAAAGCTGCTGCAGCAGAGCTTTGATGCGACTGAAGTGGACTTTACCACTTATTTTTCGGAATCAGCCCTGATCCGCACCCATTTCATGCTCAAGGTCTCACCCGACAGTGCCACATATGTCGATGTCGATGCGATTGAACAGCGCGTCACCGAGTACACCCGCTCCTGGGAGGACGACCTGTACGCAGTGCTGGTCAAGGAGAAGGGCAGCGCCGAGGCTGACGCGATATTTTCCCGCATCGCGGGCATCTTCCCCCCCCGGTTACCGGCATGACTACTGGCCAACGACGGCACTGGGCGACATCAGGTTCATCCTGTCCCTGTCGGACGAGGCGCCGCTGCAGGTCTGCCTGTCCCAGTGGATTGTGGACGGCAAGCCGGAGACGCGATTCAAACTGTTCCACTATCGAGACGCCGTTCCCCTGTCCGACATCATTCCGATATTGGAGAATCTGGGCGCTCGCACCGTAGAAGAGCATCCCTATGAACTGCGAATGGACGGCCGGCAGATCTGGATTCATGACTTCGTGCTGAAGATTTTTGACGATCCAGATCAGAGTGCCACCCATCTTCAGAAGAACTTCGAAGAAGCCTTCGTGGAGATCTGGTTTGATCGAAAGGAAAACGACAGTTTCAATCGGCTGGTCACCGCAGCGAACATGGACCACCGGAAGATCTGGATATTGCGTACCTATGCCAGATATTTCGGTCAGCTTCAGAACGGTTTTGGCCAGACGTTTATCGCCAACTGCCTGACGCGTTACAGCACATTACGGCCCAGATGTGCGAGCTGTTTGAACTGCGCTGCAGCCCCCATGCGAACCGTGCCACCGCCCCTGCGTTGGCGGCAAAACTGTGCGCCGATATTTTCGAGAAGATCGACGCGGTCGAGAATCTGAACGACGACCGGATCCTGCGTCGCTACGTGGAAATGATCCTGGCGACCCGGCGAACGAACTACTATCAGACTGACGCCCGGGGCGGCTTCAAGGACTACATTGCCATCAAGTTCCAGCCAGACCTGATCACGGAGATGCCGCTGCCAAAGCCGGCACATGAGATCTTTGTCTACTCCCGTCGATTTGAAGGGGTTCATCTCCGCGGTGGCAAGATTGCCCGTGGCGGCCTGCGCTGGTCCGACAGAACAGAAGACTATCGCGTCGAGGTGCTGGGCCTCATGAAAGCACAGCAGGTCAAGAACTCCGTAATCGTACCTGTTGGTGCCAAGGGCGGGTTTCTCCCGAAGAAGATCCCCCCGGGGGCGACCCAGGAGGAAGCGAGGGCGGAGGCAATCATCTGTTACAGGACGTTCATCCAGGGTCTGCTCGACGTCACCGACAACCTCATCAAGGGCAAGGTGGTGCCGCCGGTCGAGGTGGTCTGCCATGACGACGCGGATTACTATCTGGTGGTCGCCGCCGATAAGGGCACCGCCACTTTCTCCGATATCGCTAACGAGATCGCCATAGCCAACCGGTTCTGGCTGGGTGATGCGTTCGCCTCGGGCGGCAGCGTCGGCTACGACCACAAGGCGATGGCCATCACCGCAAAGGGCGCCTGGCAATCAGTGCAGCAGCACTTCCGTAACATCGGCCACAATATTCAGGAACAGGACTTCACTGTGGTCGGGGTCGGCGATATGTCCGGCGATGTCTTTGGCAACGGCATGCTGCTAACCGAGCACATCAAACTGGTGGCCGCGTTCAACCATCTGCACATCTTCATTGACCCGGACCCTGACCCCCGACAGAGTTTTGGGGAACGACAACGGCTGTTTGATTTACCACGGTCATCCTGGGCGGACTACAACCGGGAGCTGATCTCCAATGGGGGCGGCGTGTTCCGACGTGACGCAAAAGCCATTGATCTCTCGCCTCAGGCGCAACGCCAGCTCAACACCAAGGTCAAGAGGATGACACCGACGGCCCTGATCAGCCTGATCCTGAGGGCAAAGGTGGATTTGCTCTGGAATGGCGGCATTGGGACCTACGTAAAAAGCCGCATGGAGTCCAATCAGGACGTCGGCGACAAGGCAAACGACGGAATTCGCATCAACGGTAACGAACTCCGGTGCCGTTTCGTCGGGGAAGGGGGCAATCTTGGCATGACCCAGCTGGGCCGGATTGAATTTAACCTGGCCGGAGGCGTCTGCTTCACCGATTCAATCGATAATGCTGGCGGGGTCAACTGTTCCGACACCGAGGTCAACATCAAGATCCTGCTCAATCAGCTCGTTGAAAAGGGCAAGCTCAGGGGCGGCGCCCGCAAACGGCTTCTGGCCGACATGACCGATGCCGTCAGCGACCTCGTTCTGCGCAGCAACTACCAGCAGGCACAGGCGATCAACCTGATGTATGAGCAGGCGGTTCGAAGACACTATGAATACTCCCGGGTCATGCGTCAGCTCATCGCTGATGGCCATCTCAACCCTTCTCTGGAATACATGCCCACGGAGGACGAGCTTTCGGAACGGCTCACAAGGAACCAGTCCTTTACCGCCCCGGAACTGGCGGTGCTGACCAGTTACGTCAAGGGGGTGCTGAAAGGAGAGCTTGAGGACTGTTCGAAGACCGAACCCTACCTTCAGAATGAAATGGCCAGAGCGTTCCCCGACAGATTGGTCCGGAAGTATGGCAAGGAACTTGCCGAACACCGGCTGCGGCCCCAGATCATTGCGACCCAGATCGCCAATAATCTGGTGGGCTCTTCCCCTGATCGAGTGGGCAGATTATCGTAGTCCCCTATGAGAGACAAAGACCTATACGCCC
>JAQBUI010000046.1 GCA_027624035.1 Pseudomonadota bacterium
CCCTTGATCCGCAGAAATGCCTTTGACCATCCCCAGACATGCCGTTTATTCTTCTTAGACCCGATCAAGTCGAGTAGAATCAATAATTAAAATATCCAACGCTCAATGGTTTCTATGGTTCTATGGTGCTGACAACATTGACTAATGTATCAACGAGAAATTTATCAACGGGCTGGATCACGCGAAGTGCAGCTCTGCGTGAAGAGGATTTTATCCAGTGGCGACTAAGCAGGAGTTAAGGCGAAAGTCCAAATCTCTGGTCCTCGGGGACCGGGATGTAAAACCTGTCGATGTAACCTCAGGCGAGTTGTCGATGATGTTTCTTATCTATGCTAAGCTCGTGGGTATTGATCAGGCACGAATGCGAAGGGTCTACATCAAACTGGCCAATGATAACCCGCAGGCTTTAAGTCTGGTGCGAGCCTGGTACGCCGAACACATTACATTTCGTCACCTGGTGAAGAAACTGGCGCCGTGATTCCACGCTGCTTACGAAGATCATTTCATCCCATCTCAGGTGAACGTCTGAACTGAAATTTTAAAAAACGAGAAAAAAATGCGAAAGGTCCTCTACATCCTCAGTGAATTTAAAGACCAGGATATTGACTGGATTGCCGGAGTTGGTGACAAGCAAACGGTACGCGCCGGTGAATCACTGGTTCGTTCCGGTGAACAGATCGACTCCCTGTATATTGTACTCAACGGTCGGTTCGAAGTTTCCATCGGAGGGAGTGCAGGTGTAATCGCTGAGCTCGGGTCCGGTGAAATCGTCGGTGAGTTGTCCTTCCTGGATTCCCGCCCGCCTAGTGCTGATGTGAAAGCGACGGAAGACTCGATTGTCTACTCGATTCCCGCCCGCCGTCTGACCAGCAAGTTCCGTACCGATGAGGGATTTGCCGCACGCTTTTATCGGGCCTTGGGTGTCTTGTTGTCTGACAGATTGCGTGACACCAGCAGTCAGTTGGCATACGGCGCGGTGAAATCGCTTGATTCCGATAAGGAGGAGTTCAGCGAAATCTCACCTGATTTGCTCGACAACATGGGGCTGGCAGGGCAGAGGTTCAATGACATATTGTCCAAGCTGTTATCTAAATAGGAATAGCAGCGCTATGGGTCACTGCCTTGACACATTCAGCGTGAGCGTCTAGTACCGTGGGTATGTTCCGAGAAAAGGCCCTGGTGAAACTCAAATCACCGGAGCAGCTTGATGAACCGCTCAGGGTTATTCCCCGATTCAGTCGAATTGCCGGTGTCGCGCTGATGATTGTGGCTGGCTTCTCTATTTTGTGGGGAAGTTTTGGCGCCATACCTGAATCGGGCAGAGGCCAGGGTATCCTGATCACACCAAATACGGTTGTGCCAATTCAGGCACAGGCGGCCGGTCAGGTCAGTCGCTGGTTCGTCAAGGTGGGTGAAACCGTCGAGAAAGATCAGATCATCGCAATCCTTGAACAGCAGGAAATCCAGCAGGAATCTGATCATGCAATCGCGAGGCTCGAGGAGATCAGGCAGCGTAATCAGACCGTCAGTGAGCTACGCAAGCGCTATTGGGATCTGGAAAAGGAGGCCATCGCCGGTAAGGCTGAGAGCCTCACGGAACGAATAGAATACCTGCGGGATTTCATCGATAGAACCGTCAAGATCGCCGAAGACGTTAATGCTAACAACATTTCTTTGTTGCGAATTCAGAAAGAAAATCTGGAGGTGTCACGGGAGTCTGCGCGCAGGCTGACAGCTGAATTGAAACAACGGCTGGAAAGTTACCAGAGACTTCGTGAAGAGAATCTCGCTTCTGACGACTCAGTAAAAGATATAGCCCGTCAGTATGATGATGGCGTACTCAATCTGCGTGATCTCGATCTGCAGTTCGAGCAGATGGATCTGCGCCAGGTGGAACTGAACGAGAGCTATTTGAACACAAGAAACCAGATCACAACACGTCAAAATCTCCTGGCTGATCTTGAAATTCAACGGCAGGAACTTGAGAATCGCGCAGCCAATCTTGAGAAGGTCAACAATGAAGCTGAGTTTCGGGAGCGGAACGAATTCAAGGAACTGGAGCGAACCATTGAAAGAAACCAACGCCGGCTGTCGCTGAACCGTGAAGTCAAAGCGGACCGGTCAGGACGTATTCTGGAATTAACGGCTACGGAGGGCGCTTTCGTCGATCAGGGACAGAGGCTCGCGCAGATGGACATTCGTACCGATTCTGATCGCCTGACTGCTCTTGCGTACTTCCAATCGAAGGATGGTAAACAGATTGAAGAGGGTGAGTTCGTGCGGGTTTCACCGGACACGGTATCGCAGAAACAGTACGGCAGTATCGTCGGAAAGGTGGTATCAGTCTCGGAATTTCCGGTAACCACAGAAGCAATCGCCAATTATATCGGGAATACCGCAGTGGCCGAGAAGTTGACCAATGGCGGCTATGAGATAGAGCTGTTTATTGAGCTTCAGACTAATGAAGACAATTTCACAGGCTTCGAGTGGACGTCAGCCAGAGGCCCAGAGGTAGCGATAACGGCAGGAACAACAGCCGACATAACGACAACCCTGGAGTATAGACCTCCTATATCTTATGTAATTCCGGTGATTAGAAAATGGACAGGTCTGTAATCCTGAATGACCTGAAGACCCGTGCGCTTCAGGCCTTCAAAACATTCACTCGCAACTGGGCGGAATTCCGCGAGTACGCGTTTGATAAAGCTGATGATCTGGAACTCTGGTACCGACGTTATCGGGGATTGACTTCGGGTGTTGAACACGAAGAGCGATTCCAGGGTCTCGACATCAAACCGCGCGCGAAAACCGGCCTGTTACTCCAGTTGGAAGCTGTTGAGTGCGGAGCGGCCGTTCTTGGGATGATCCTCGAGTACCATGGGCGTATTGAACCCCTGTCTGAATTGCGCCGTGAATGCGGTGTGTCCCGTGACGGCAGCAAAGCGTCAAATATGCTCAAGGCGGCGCGCAAGTACGGACTGAACTGCAAGGGTTTCAAGGAAAATCTGCAAAGTGCCATGGAGTTGCAGACGCCCTACGTGGTGTTCTGGAACTTTAACCACTTTCTGGTGGTTGAGGGATTTGATCTTGAGCGAGGTATTGTTTATATCAACGATCCTGCCCATGGTCATCGCAAGGTCACGGTTGATGAATTCGACGAGAGCTTCACCGGTGTTGTGCTCTTGTTTGAACCCGGTGCCGAATTTGAAAAAGGTGGCAGCAAGCCCAGTCTTGTGGAAGCGATCTCACGACGACTGATGCACTCACATGAGGCCATCAAGTATTGTCTGCTGGCCGGATTGATTCTCACCATTCCCGGATTGATCATCCCTGCCTATACCCAGGTATTTCTCGATTACGTTCTTGGTGAATCAAGGACCGACTGGCTGCGGCCGCTGGTTATGGCCATGGGTGTGACCATCCTTTTCAAAGGAGCCGCAGAACTCCTGAAATACAAATTTCTCCGGCGATTGAAAATACATCTGTCGGTGGCGATGTCCAGTGAGTTTTTCTGGCACCTGCTCAAGCTGCCCATGGGGTTCTATTCGCAACGATATAGCGGTGAAATCGCTCTGCGCCAGGAGCTCAATGACAACATGGCTGACATTCTGTCCGGGAAGCTGGCTGATACTGCCATTAACTGCATCATGATGGTGTTCTATGCATTTCTGATGATGTACTACAATTTCTGGCTGACAATGGTCGGGGTCTTTTTCGCACTGCTCAACTTCGTTGCTCTCAGTCTGGTCGGTCAACGGCGGGTGGATGCCAATATTCGGTTGCGCCAGGATTTCGGCAAGGTCGCCGGGGATACCATTGCGGCGCTGCAATCGATGGAGACCATCAAGGCTTCAGGCCAGGAATCGTCGTTCTTCACCAAATGGGGTGGTCGCTACGCAAAGGCTGCAAACAGTCTCCAGGAGTTACAGATCGCAACCCAGAGCCTGACGGTTCTGCCGACCCTGTTCAGTTCCCTGACAACGGTTACCATCTACGTTCTCGGTGGAGTATCAGTGATTCACGGTGATATGACCATTGGTACTCTGGTCGCATTCACCGCGCTAATGAATAATTTCCAGGACCCCATCAAAGACCTCGTAGACCTCGGCAGTGAAATTCAGGAACTGGAAGGTGACCTTAAACGGCTCGATGATGTGCTGATGACCGATCCTGATGAAGAGGCGGTTGGTGTAAGAGAGGACACAGACTCCCCCGACGACTGGCCTTTGCAACTCGCCGGGCAGGTCACCCTGAAGAACATCAAGTTCGGTTACTCTCCTCTCGAACCGCCTTTGTTCGAGGATGTGAATATCGAAGTTCTACCCGGCAAGAGGGTGGCCTTTGTGGGTGGTAGCGGATCAGGTAAAACGACCCTCGGTCATCTCGTCTGCGGGCTGTACAAGCCCTGGGAAGGCGAGGTGCTGTTTGATGGCCATGACCGCAGGGTTATCCCCAGAGCGGTCATGACCAGCTCCTTTGCGGTCGTAAGCCAGGAGGTCTCGCTGTTTGAAGGCACGGTACGCGACAATCTGACACTTTGGGATAATACAATTCCCGATGACACGTTGAAACGCGCCTTGGAGGATGCTGCCGTGCTCGATGTCGTGCTGGCACTGCCCGGTGGTATCGACGGCATGTTGCTCGAGGGCGGCGCGAATCTCAGTGGTGGTCAGCGTCAACGGCTCGAAATCGCCAGGGCATTGGTACAGAACCCATCGATCCTGGTATTCGATGAAGCGACCAGCGCACTTGATTCCGAGACCGAGCGAATCATTGATGAACGCCTGCGTTTGCGCGGCTGTACCTGCATTCTGGTTGCTCACCGTCTCAGCACCATTCGGGATTGCAACGAAATCATTGTTCTTGATAAAGGTAAGATCATCGAACGCGGAACACATACTGAACTTTGGGAGGCGAAGGGTCTTTATGCTGATCTGTTGAAAGCAGGTGAGGGTGTGGAGGAAGCAGATGCCTGACCAGGACACTATAGCCTCAACCGCCCGATTCGGCGGAGAGATCAGCGTGCTCATGGGTAATCAAACCCTGGCATTGACCAATCCGAATTCGGCATGGATTGTTCATGAAGGTGCACTTGAACTGATCAGTTCTCACTTCGAGAACGGTGAATCAAGCGGTCAGACCCGCCACTTGTTCAAGGTCGGTCAACACCATTTGATCGGTAACCTGACGCCTTCCAGTGACAATGAGATAGGGTTGACGGGCATTGCAGTTGGCCGTACGGAGATCGAAGAGGTCCCTATCGAACAGCTGATGCGATTTTTTCTCACCGATCACATGGTCGCAAGGCTGGTTGACCGGTGGGCGCATCGTCTGGGTCAGTTCATAGTCGGAGGGGGTGAACTGCCAACATCGGCAGAGCACATAGCAAACCCCGGCACCATTGAGTTTGGTCGTCAGGACATTATCGCATCAGGTGCTGAAGGCTGCACATGGGGGCGTATCAAGTCCGGTGAACTGCACGTCATGGGCAGCAATGAACTGCCGCTGACGTCGGTAGATGACTACTTTATGCTCACTCCCACGCTCTGGATGCAGGTCGCCAATGACGATACAGAGATCGAGTTCTGGGGGCTCGATGCTATCGATGACCCAGAGGCCATGGCCAGCTCCCTGGCAACACTGCACCGGATTACCGCTTTACACCTGAAGCTGCTTGATGACAGGGAAGCAGAGGCAGAACGGCAAAGACGCATAAAGAGTAGTGCTGAAATCAAAATTCGCTCCGATGAGGCTTATGAGAACCTCGCCGGAGTTCTGAATCCGAAAGAGCGCTTCATCCTCCGGGAGACACCCCTGCTGACCGCATTGGATGTGGTGGGCAAGGCTATGGGTGTGGTGATCGCTCCGCCTGCTGCATCAGAAGATATGAGCCGCGTGTCAGATCCCCTGGAAGCAATCGCTCGCTCGTCCAGAGTCAGGACACGTATGGTCCTGCTGGGTTATGAATGGTGGGCGCGTGATACCGGCCCGTTGCTGGCTTATCTGGGAGAAGAGGATAGGGTTCCTGTCGCCTTGCTTCCGGTCGGTGATACCTACCAGATAGTTCATTCAGAAAGGCGGGTACGAGAACCCCTCACCCAGGATATCCTTGATGACCTTTGCCCCGATGCGTACATCCTGTATCGCTTTCTACCGGGAAAGATGCGCGGTGTATTCGATCTGCTTAAGTTTACCGTTCAGGGCCGTGTTATCGACATGGCGTTTGTGCTCACTATGGGCACGCTTGCAACCCTGCTCGGCATGGTCGTGCCGAGGGCGACGGGTACCCTCGTTGATACCGCCATCCCCTCTGCCGATTACGGCTTGCTGTACCAACTCGGGTTGCTCATATTTACCGCAGGAATAACCCAGGTCATCTTTACCTGGACACAAATGATGGCGACGGTCCGTGTCAGCACCATCGCTGAAGTCGCAGCCCAGGCGGCCATGTGGGACAGGCTACTCAAGTTCAGGCCAACCTTTTTCCGGCAATACTCAAGTGGCGATTTGCAAACCCGGGTCAATGCTGTCAGCGAGATCAGCAGGGAACTCAGTGGGGCAACGCTGCGCCCGTTGGTGTCGGGTGTGTTGTCCATACTCAATCTGCTGCTGCTCTGGTACTACAATTGGGAACTGGCCAAGCTGGCCATCTGGATTGGTATCGGTGTTCTGCTCGTCACTCTGTTTATCAGTTATTTTGTTCGTCAGATGTCGCACAAGCTGCACGATCTGCAAGGTAGCTTTAATGGCATGATGATTCAGATGATTGGCGCGGTAGGCAAACTCCGGGTCGCCGGTGCCGAGAACAAGGCCTTCAATCACTGGGTTGAAAAGTACACGGCCCAGCTTGAACTCAAGCTGGGCATTCAGCATCTGCAGGACCATATAAAGGTTTTTAACAATATTCTGCTGCCTGTGTGCTTGATGCTGTTGTTCTGGAAAGCATCAGATCTGGTTCTCAACAACGAAATTTCAATTGGTGACTTCATCGCTTTCAACACGGCATTTATTCTCTATATCAATGGCTGGTCCGACGTCAGTAATACCCTGGTTGGGGTGCTCGATGCCATTGTTAAAGGTAGACGGATTCAGCCGATGCTGGATGAGACGCCGGAGGTGGCTGATGACGCAAGTGATCCGGGTCGATTGGAGGGCAGCATCGCGATTGAAAATCTCTCTTTTCGCTACTCCGAAGATGGCCCGCTCATTCTGGACAAGGTGTCATGCGAGATCAATCCTGCGGAATTTGTCGCCTTTGTCGGTGCCTCAGGGTCAGGTAAGTCCACCATACTGCGTATGCTGCTCGGATTTGAAACGCCCGAGTACGGCCGGGTACTCTACGACGGTCAGGATCTTGCGGGTGTTGATGTGCTTGCAGTACGCAGGCAAATAGGCACGGTACTGCAAAACGGGCGCCTGAATGCCGGTAATATTTTCGAGAATATTGCGAACAACGCCAAGATATCCCATGCCGAGGCCTGGGAGGCGGTCGCCGATGCCGGTATGACTGAAGACGTTGAAGACATGGCGATGGGTATGCACACCATGGTAGCGGAAGCCGGTGCCAACCTGTCAGGTGGACAGAGACAGCGATTACTGATCGCGAGAGCACTTGTCACGCGACCTAAAATAGTCATGTTTGATGAGGCAACCAGTGCGCTGGATAACAAAACTCAAGCGCAGGTGAGCGCTGCCTTGGATCGCAGGAGCGTCACAAGGGTCGTTATTGCACATCGTCTGAGCACAATTCGAGGTGCTGACCGGATCTACGTTCTTGACAAGGGACGGATCGTGCAATCGGGTAACTTCGAAACGCTGTCAACTCAAGATGGTATTTTCCGAGACCTGGTCTCAAGGCAAATGGCATGAGCGAGCAGGATCAAAATCAGCACAAAGACAAACCGGCGGATGCCCCGGAGGAAGATCTCACCGCCGGGGAGCAGCAGGGTGAGAGCCCTGTCGACGAATCCGTGGTGGAGCCTTCCTGGTGGCAGAAACTGCTGGTTCAGGTGCGGGCTATTGCTGCGCTTGTGATGGTGAAGCTGCAGCCTCTGCGCAACCGTCTGCAACCATACATCGATGAAGGTGAGAGGCGGATTGCAGAGCTCAGATATTTCCTGGCTGAAGACATTGCACAAGCAACCAGCATTGACTCACCGGAAGAAATTCATGGTGCATTGAAGGTTGTTTACCGGCGCGATTGGATTCCCCTGATCGTGCTTGGGTCGGCCATCGTGTTTACTCTCTTTTACCTGTTTTTCGGCTCTATTCCCATCACCTCCAAAGGGAACGCGATGTTTGTCACCAGGGGAACCGTTGTGCCATTCCAGGCCTCGGCAAGTGGTCAGATCGGAGAGTGGCGGGTCAAGGTGGGCGATTATGTTACGCAAGGTCAAGTACTTGCGTTGCTCGATCAACCCTTGAACCAGAAGCAGCTGGATCAGGAACTGGAGAAGCTGGCAGATCTGAATACGCGTAACGAGGCGATCGCGCAACTGGAGGCGACTTTCAATCAGCTGGAAAGAGAGTCGATCGTGCAAAAAAGGGTAGTGCTGCAGAATCAGATAGAGTCCCTGCGCACTGAAGTGGCAGCAAGCCGCAAGCTCGCAAATTCAATTAACGAGCAAAAGCTTGCCTATCTGGCCAAGAACAAGAAGGACGTTGAAACCATGTTGGCGCTGCACGACAAGCGCGAAAAGGAGTTGACGAACAAGCTTGAAAAGGTGCGAGAACTCAAGAGCAAGCAATTAGCCACGGCTGATGCACTGCTCAGTGCTGAACAGACGCTCAACTCACAGAGGACCCGTGTGGCCGACCTCAAGGTGCAGTTGTTGCAGTTCAACCTGAAGAGCATTCAAGCGTTGGATAATTACCTCGATGCGACCAATCGCGTTACCCAGAAGGAAGAAAGCCTGACGGATCTGATACTGCAGCTGGAAGGGCTGAACAATCGAGAAGCGCAGATAGAACAACAGTATTCCGAATCACAGTTCCAGCGTCAGTTAGAGATTGGTGACATCAACCGGAGTATTGAAAGGCTGCGCCAACAACTGTCCGAAAGCCGCCGGGTACTGAGTGAACACACAGGGCGTATTCTCGAATTGACAGCAGGAGAAGGCAAGTTGGTGACCAAGGGGAATCGTCTTGGAACCATTGATGCAGCTAAGGCCGATGCAGTGCTGGAAGCGGTCGCCTATTTCAAACTTAGCGATGGCAAGAAGATCACGCCGGGAATGCGCATGAGGCTTACGCCCGCGACGGTTCAGCGAGAGAGGTTCGGCGGTCTGCTGGCCGAGGTAACAGAAGTGTCTGCCTATCCGGTCACGGCGGATGGTGCAGCGACCGTCATCGGTAATGCATCTGTTGCGCAGAGCCTGACCAAGGACCATCATCAGATCGAAGTGTTTGCCAGATTGCTGGTCGATGAAGATTCACGGACCGGTTATGAGTGGGATCTTTCTGATGGCCCGCCGATGAAGATTACCAGCGGCACAATTGCCACCGCGTTTGTCGATGTAAAGAATCGCCCACCCCTTACGTTTGTGTTACCCGTGCTCAGGAACTGGGAGGGTTTTTTCTAGATGTCTATCATGGAAAAAGGCAAGCTTGGCGGGTGGTCGTTAATGTGTAGCCTTATGTTTGTGCTGTCTGGATGCCACACCAACCCTTTCCTGACCAAGGAAGTGGGCGAGTCGCTGAGGCGCGCTGAACTTTTCGAGCCGCCCAAGCTGGTTACGCGGGATGTGGTGCCACTGCAGAATGCACCACAGGAGTTGCCCAACGAGATTTTCGAGTCTGCAAAGCGAATTGCTCTGGCCGGTGATGACACCCAGTCAGTCACTTTGAGTCTGGCTGAGGTCAGAATGCACGCGCTGGAAAACAACCTCGGGCTCAAGGTAGATCTTTATAATCCGGAAATTTCCAGACAGTCCTATCTCTCCGAGCGGGCCAAGTACGAAGCCGTGCTGGATGCGACCGCAAGCCGTCAGAAGAGTTACGATGCCGATGGCCAGGCATCGGAGACCGATTCGATCACTCCCTCTGTGCGGGTACCCTTGAGAACCGGAGGAACGGTCTCCCTGAGCTTGCCTTATAGCAGTCAGGAAGCCGATTTTCTGACCGAGTTTGGTGTGGTCGGCACCGAATTACACAATGCCGGTGTCCAGGTTGGTATTAATCAGCCATTGCTGCGCAACGGTGGATTTGGGTTCAGCAGGGCATCCATTGATACCGCAGGCCTGCAAATGCGCCAGACAGATAGCCGTACCAAACTGTCGACTATAAGAGTCCTGGCGAATGCGGAGCGCGCGTACTGGCAGCACTACGCCAGTTTTGAAGACCTCCGCGTCCAGATTCGGCAGTACGAACTGGCACTTGAACAGGTACGCATGGCCAGACGCATGGTCGAAGAGGGCGTGCGCACAAAGGTTGAAGTCACACGAGCTGAATCAGGTGTAGCCAGACGGTTCACCTCAGTCATCGCCGCTGAAACGAATCGGCGAAGATCCGAGCGTGCGCTCAAGCGCGCCATCAATCTTGCCGGATTGTCGGTCGATTCGGATACAGTGATTATTCCGAGCACTCTCCCGGCACCGGAAGACCTGCTGTTTGATCGAGGTGAACTGCTCCGAGTCAGTTATGCCAATCGCATGGAGTTACTGGACAACGAAATTCAGCAGGCGATCGATAAGATATCTGTTGATGTCAGCCGAAATCTGGCACGCCCGCTGCTGGATTTTACTTACCAGTATTCCTATTCGGGGTCGGCACCTGAGTCGGACGATGCGATTGATCAGATCTTCGAGCGCGAGTTGAATGGCTACTCGGCAACGCTGCGCACGGAGATCCCGTTGTATGGGAATCGTGCTGCCCGCGCTCGTCTGCAACAGAGCATGTTGCAACAGATGCAAACTGTGGCTGCACGTAGCTCCCTTGAGCAAGCGGTGCGAGAGGAAGTCTACAATGCGGCGGATGCGGTCGAGCAGAACTGGCAACAGATTCTGGCCAATCGGCTTGCAGTACAGTTGGCCGAACAGACCTATGAAGAGGAAAAATTGCAGTTTCAACTGGGCGTCGTCACCAGTACTGAAGTGCTACAAGCCCTCAGTAGTCTTACAGAAGCGCAGTCCGCGCAGATCCAGGCACTAAGCGGGTATCAGAATGCCATAGTGGACCTTGCCTTTGCGACAGGCACGGTGCTGGGTAAAGGGGGTGTGATCTGGAAAGAAGAAACTGTCGAATAACACCAATTGTCCTCCATTGAGTACCGTGGACGTCCTTTCCTTCGAAAATATCCACAAGAGATTTGGCTCCAATATCGCGTTGAGCGGTACCAGTTTCAGTCTTCGTTCAGGTGAATGCCTCGCATTGCTGGGACCGAATGGCGCAGGTAAAAGCACCCTTGTGCGTTCGATCGGCGGCCGCGTCAGGCTCGATTCGGGCCGTGTCGTTATTGCTGACTATCATGGTGACACCGCTTCCATTGGCATTGTGCCGCAGGACATTGCGCTCTACGAGAAACTGACCGCCAGTGAAAATCTGCGAGTGTTCGGCACACTTCACGGTGTCGCAGCCAAAGAGCTTCAGGAGAGGATTTCCTGGGCGCTTGAGTGGAGCGGTTTGCAAGAGCGCGCCAACGATCTGGTGGAAACCTTCAGTGGCGGCATGCAAAGAAGGCTGAATGTTGTGTGCGGTCTGATGCATCGCCCGCGAATCCTGGTGCTTGACGAACCGACAGTTGGCGTTGATCCGCAAAGTCGTGGTCACTTGTGGCGAATGCTTGCAGAACTACGCGACGAAGACACATCGATCCTGCTAACCACTCACCAACTGGATGAGGCACAGGAAGTCAGTGATCGAATTGTGATCATGGACGAAGGAGCGGTCATCGCCGAGGGCACCTTCGCGGAACTGTTGAAGACGACGGTGGGAAACCAGCGCAAGATCCTCTGTTATGTCAATTCGCCCTTACCGATCGACACTGACATACCCGGTTTTGTGCTGGCTGGAGAAAACTGCCTTGTTACCGGCATCGAAAATGTGGCCAAGGACTTGCCTGTCCGATTGGCTGAGCTGGAAAAAAGAGGGCTGGAACTGGTGGATATGGTTGTTCATCAACCTGGCTTGCAGGCTGTGTTCTTGCATCTTACCGGCAGGGAGTTACGGGAATGATAAGGACGATATTCATTGTTCAATGGCTGCAACTGAAGAGAGATGTGGTGGCCTTGATCATGACCTTTGTTCTGCCAATCGTCTTCTTCTCGGTCTATGCACTGATGCTGGGAGGAGTGGACGATTCAGGCGTGGAGGAATCGGTACAGATGTTGGTGGTTGACCAGGATGGCAGTGAATTCAGCCGCTCGTTCGTAAGCGGATTGGCAGGTATGTCCGGCCTGGCTGTCATCGAAAGTACGCAGAGTCCGACTGCGCTTGAAGACAGGATGGTGTCTGAAGAGATTGCGGTGGGATTGATTATTCCCGAAGGGTTTGCGGATGCCTGGCATGCGCTTAAACCGCGTGATCGTGAGTTGCGGGTGATCTATGACCCCGCCAATCCTTATGCCAGGTATCTTGTCATCGGACAGGTACAGTCACTGGCGCTGGCATCCCTGCCCGAATTGTTCAGACTCCATGCCAAGGTGTCCGCTGGTGTGCCGTTTTCACCGGAGATGCAGGCCTTTGTCGATGACATCAACGGAGTATTCTGCGCCAGGCAGGATTGTGATCAGGTAATCGCAGCTGGTGGTATTCTGGAAGTGACCCCGCGTGTCTTGAAGGGAAACAATGATGGCGATGTCGCGTATTATGCAGCGGGTGTTGGTGTCATGTTCCTGCTGTTCTCCATGGCCGGCGCCGGAGGCAGCCTGTTAGCGGAACAGGAAAAAGGAACCCTTGAGCGGCTGCTCAACAGCCGCATGACCATGAGTCAGTACATTCTCGGTTGCTGGTTGTTTTTTGCCTGCACAGGAACGGCTCAGCTGGCAGTTATGTTCATCTGGGCCGGTGTGGTGTTTACCCTGCCTGATGTAAACCTGGCGTTTGCCTTGACCATGACCATGATGACTGTCGTTACTGCCATGGCTGCCGCAGCATTCGGCATGGTGTTGGCTTCCCTGTGCCGCAGTCGTGCCCAACTGGCGGGAGTATCAACGATAGTCATTCTGGTTATGTCTGCCCTCGGTGGCAGTATGTTTCCGCGTTTTCTGATGCCGCCGATCATGGAGACCATTGGGCTGTTCACGTTTAACGGTTGGGCGATAGAGGGGTTTACGCGAATTTTCTGGCAGGCGAATTCGAGCGCTGGACTTGGGCAACAGATTGCGCTGCTACTGCCAAACCTTGCCATGCTCGTCGCCATGACACTGGGTTTTCTCGGTGTGGCGAGGTACATGGTTGTTAGATGGGAGGAGAGCTGATGTTTCAGGAAAGTTTGCGCCAGGAAGTCCTGGCGGATCTTGGTGCTGAGGGTGAAACGCTGCAGCGACTGCTTGAGTATTGCAGGAACCTGTTCGTTCTGCCGGACACGGCGGAGCCCTGGACCCTGCCCCTTGAAAATGAAGCCCATGTGGCAACCTGGGATGCCTACCGTATTGAGGCAGGCACAGATGCCTTCGCTACGCTGCAGCGTTACATTCCGCAGCTGAATATACCCGTAAGGGAAGGTATCTCCTTGAGTGACCACTATGCGGGCGTAGCGCGTCGGGGGGAGCCGTTCAATGCGGATCACTTCGGTGGTCGATTGAAGTTGAATGCTCCCGAGCAGCTCTCGCTGCTGATTCATGAACACCAGGCTGGTGCACTGCCGGTGCTGCATACGACTAACAGAAACGACTTTGATCTGCTGAACCAGGCGCTCCTGCATCGAAGTGAACCGAGAATAATTCCAGCGGCAGTAAATGCACAGTTAGTCGCCGGTTTTATCAACTGGCATCGCCTGGCGCTACATCGTGAGGCCTGGGCTGCTTCACCTGATGTCGTGGACACTGAACAGAACTGGCTGATCGAGCGTGCCAGGGTGGCGAAGTTTGAAAAATGGCGCTTTCAGGATCGTTTCCTGATTCTTTGCTCTCACCCCTACAGCGGATTGAGTGCAAGCGATCTCGGGCTGCAAAAACCTGAGTCGGAATGGGTGGCCCGTTCTGACCAGTTACGCATGGAGCACGAGTTCACCCACTATATGACGAAGCGCATCTTTGGTGTTATGCAGCTTAACGTCCTTGATGAACTGATCGCGGACTGGGCAGGAACGACATTTGTGTTTGGGTGTTTCGATGCCAAATTGTTCATTCATATGTTTGGCATCAATCCCCCGGGGAAGGCCACAGCATTCGGGCGGGTTCACGAATACACGTCGGCACTGAGAGATTTCCCGGACTGTCTGTCGATACTCTACCGGTTAACGATAATGGCCGCTGATCGGTTGCAGATACTTACGCAACAATACTATGAGCCGCAGAGACGGCATCACTTCCTCATGGCGTTAACACAGATGTCCCTTGAACTGCTTGCCCGGGATGATGCCGATGAGTTGTTTAACGAGGCACTCGAATCAGTGTTGTCCTTTGTTGGTGATTGACCGGTGGCGACAGACCTTGCGACGATTGATTCATCAGGGCCTGTTATGCATTTACCCAGTTAACGAGTTCGCTGAGTATGCGCATGCCGTCGTGAGGTATTCCGGTATAAACATTCTCAATGTCACCGAGGCGGAAAACATTGCTGACGCCGGTTGCACTGATGATGTCCCGCAATGCCTTGATTCGCTCAGGTGGGTAGATGCCTACGGTTGATACGGATGGGTTCAAATAGGTGATGACGTCAAGGAGATCGTCCACGCGCCTGACTATGATCAGTCTCGACATGGGGTGCAGTGCAAGGTCGACCGGTTCAGGCATGTACACAACCGCCGAGTGAATCTGTGGTGATGGCCCGTTGATAAACCAGGTTCCATTGAGGAATGCACCACGGCGCAGGGCACGTAGTTGACCCAGGGTTGACCTCGATACAGCGTGAGGTATTGCGCTATCCCATCTCTTCAGCACACCCTGCAGTTTTTTACAGTAATCCAGTGCCTGTTCCTGCGTGCCTTCAACATAGTGCACCAGGGACGACGTGCAGGCCTGTTGATTGGCGACCATGCTATCGCTGGCAGCCAGGATCGCAGTGTGCAGGGTTGGATCGGTCAGCGCGGAATTACCGATCATACTCAATCCGAAGCGTGGATTTAAAAACAGCGCTTTGGCCGTGGTAGTTTTCTGCTTCACCTGGGCAACGGTTTCAGGAGAGCCCCAGACGATGACCCTGTCGATGTGGCTGGAAGACAGCAGGGTATTCTCGATCTGTGCATCACCTCCCGGCCAGTAGACAATCGAGGTGTGCCGGGTAATGGGGTGATGCGGGTCCAGTTCAACCATGGCAGAAGCCAGCACCGCACCCATGAGCGTGTTCTCGTGCGGGCACTTGATAATGGCAGCTCCCTTGGTTGCGATCGCTCTTAGCAGGGATGTGATGAGCACCATCGGAGAATTGCCTGCGGCAATATGCAGTTGTCGGGTCGGTATCGCACGTAGTTTTGAGATGGCTTTCGGAGCTGCCTGAGCCGGTTGCCCGGTATCAAAAATTGATTCACGAATGTTAGCCGTGAAGCCACTGTGGGTTCGGGCAGGGACATCAATCCAGTTATCGAGCAGCGTTCTTCCAGGAAAACCTTCTACCGACAGTTCACGATCAATGCCTTCGCCCAGTGCGTCGGCGTCGAGAAAACCGGGGAGTTGTTCGAAGATCAGTTCCAGGGCACGGTCGTTCTGGGGGGATGTCGCATTGGCACTCCTGGCTGCGGCAAGCAGCGAGCTGCGGTTTTTTTCGAGCACCGAACGCAGGCCGGCTATGTACTCGAGAACAGCACTGACCGGAAGTTGATAGAGTTCTTGCGACAAGCCGATAAGGTCTGTTTCCAGCAAATCCTCAGCGTTCGGTGCTGCAAAGGTCAGGTATTGAGTCGTCAGATCTGCTTGAAGCGTAGCGCGGTCAATGCCTGGCTGGCGGATAACGAACGCGTCGCCAACGCGGAGCGTTGCCGTCTCAACCGGGCTGAAACCTCGCTGTGAAAATGCTGCCAGAATGGTTGCGATGCTGAGTTCCGGAGCGAACTCAAGACGCCCTTTGATCAGGCATGGCATTCTGATGATGCCTTCATCGTTGGCTGAAAATGAGAAATCCATCCACTAAATTCCGTTTCTCATACAGTCATCGATGCCAGAACACCGCCGCATCCCTTGATGGTCTGGTTTGGCGCGCGTTTGATCTCGCCGTCAACGTACCAGCCATGTAGTCCGCAGTTACAAACACCCTTCTCCAATCGACCCATGTCGCCGGTAATGAGATATCCCGGGAAGCTCATTGAGAACGGGTCGAGGAAGCCAAGGATTCCGTAGCCGGTGGCGCCACACTCGCCGAATAGCGACTCATCCAGTACAACAGGTTCGATCAGTGGTGGTATGTGGTAGTGGCCCTGGGAGCAATTGGTCATTGCGCAATTCAGTTCCGCTGTCGAATAGGTGTCTATGAAGTGGGTTGAGGGAATATTCAGGGTCTGATTAACGAGGCCGACGAGTTCTGCCTGCGGGATTCGCTCTCCTTGAAAGGATTTCCAGCCACCACCGGTTACCACCGTGCTGCCAGGACAGGTATCAATAGTTGTCTGCATGGACGCAAGCTGGCTACAAAAGCGGCGCAACTGGAATGGTGCGCCGAACAGCAGTAGCGGGCGGCCGGCAGATCTGGCGGCGTCGATAAACTCAAGTGCAGCTTCGTGAGCTGCCCTTTCATCCAGTTCAGTAGTCGTGCTCATCGAGCGGTTGCGAACGTCATCCCCGGAAACAACATTGTCATACAGGTAGAGCGAGTTGGCTGCCATGCGGGTAAGCCCGGCAGCCGCACCCTGTATCCCCATGCCTTCTCCACGGGGTCCGGCAACCAGGCAGTCGAAAGTCGGCGTTTTTCCATCCAGCCGAATGATCGAGTTTGGGTTGGCATAATAACTTGAGTTCTTTCGCAGCGCCGCCCAGGTCATGGGGTCACGGGGAATGAATGACATGTTTCCTGAGGTGCCGCTCGAGTAAGAAAGAAATATACCAGCGGATTTCAACCGCACTCGCCATTCATTCACTGTTGAGACAGAAGATGTATCGAAGTGGATGTTCTGGGTACAGATATTGCTCAACCAAGCGTTCATTCCGGCAAAATCCGCATGATCAAGCAGTAATGGATCGTAGGACTTGAACAGATCATCGGTGAACATGAGCTCATTGATCACGAGGTTCATATCGACGCGTTCAGGCAAATCAACACTCTGTGCGAATTGCCGGTAAGCCGGTATAAGGTTGACGTAACGAAGGTGGTTCAGGCAAATCGCTTCATGGCGCACAGGAGTGATGTCGTCAGCAGATTCACCTTTTGCCCATCGTCGCGTCGCATCTATGAGATCAGCCTGCAATCCGAGTAATTTTCCTATGTTCGTGTCGGCTTCACGATGTTCATCAATTGTCTGTATCACGCGATTACTCTAGACTGATCGAATCTAAATGATAGCAGTTAACTCATTGAAGGAGCCAGTACCATGAAGGAGCTATCCCCTGCGGAAAGGGCGGCGATACCGGTGCTTTGTGCGGGTAATGAGCACATGGCAGCCGTTATAGAGCAGGTGATAGCACGGCAGAAGGGATCGGTTGCCGCCCATCGCCGCTCTCTGAATTCACTGAGCGGAACTCCTTCAATGTTGAGTTACGAAGCACCTTTGCTGCCGCTGTGTGTGAAGTCTGCCAAGGGCGGTCGCATCACTGACGTTGATGGCAATGAGTATATCGATTGTCACCTCGCCTATACCGCGACCATCCTCGGCCACAACCCACCTCAGGTTCTGGATGCTGTAAAGCGGGGATTGGATGCTGGCATAGATGCGGGTCATCTGTTTGAAGAGCAGGTGGATCTCGCTGAACTGGTTCAGTCCATGGTTCCTGATGTCGAACGGGTGGCTTTTTTTCATACCGGTGGCGAGGCAGTCTCGGCGGCTACGCGCTTGTGCCGCGCAACGAAACGCAAGACACGGATCGCCAAGTTCGAAGGTTGTTACCACGGTTCCAACGAGGTTGGGTTGCATAACACCTGGATGGCGCTTTCCGGGATGTTACAGGCAGGATCACTTGATAACATCATGACCATGGCCGCCACCGCAGGTGCCGTGACTCGCGAGGAGGAGTACCTGATTCTTCCTTATAACGTTGATGTTGCACTCGAGCTGCTACGCCAGCATGCGCATGAGCTTGCCTGTGTGGTTATGGATCCAGCCCCCCCTTTCATGTCGATCTGGCTGGACGATGCAAAGCGTTTTGTCACTGATGTCGGTGCCATCTGTGATGAGATGGATGTGCCGCTGATTTTTGATGAAGTCGTGTGTGGCTTCCGCCTGGCCGAAGGCGGGGCGCGGCAATGGTCAGGGCATAAACCGCAGATGTCCTGTTTCGGAAAAGTGGTCAGTGGTCTCGGTGTCCCCTTGTCGATGGTCGCAGGAGATGCAAAGTATGTTGATCGCATCTCAACCGGAGGACTGTTTCGCGATGCGATGATGGGTAAAGCCTGGGTTGCCAGCACAGGGTCAGGGAACTTTGTGTCGGTGCTGGCATCACTTGCCCAGATGCGTTATCTCAAGGAACATCACAGCAGCCTGATGGCTCGAATCGATAGCAATGCCAGTTACTTAAGGGAACGCTTGAGCCATTTTGCGGCCAAGAGCGGCCTGCCGGTTTCACTGCAGGGCAATTCACGATTGCAAATGCAATTGAGTATCGGCAAGAAGGAGCCTGAGTCTCATACCTATCGCGACATGATGGCCTCCTCCTCACAGGAGGCGTTCCGGACCCTGATGGCGATGGTGTTCTACCTGCGTTTGAACAATATATATACCAAGATCATCCCTACTATGAACCTGTCCGCCGCCCACACCGACGAGGATATGTCGATGCTGGCGGACGGGATCGAACGCGCTGTGCTGCAAATGGACAAGGACGGAATGCTTCTCTGGTAGCGTTTAACGCCGGTTTGCCGACAGGTGTTTCGACAGATACTGCGCTGCGAGTTGGGGAACCTGCAGAAGACACAAGTGATCCGTGTCCGGCAGGATGATCGAGGTGCTTGCAGGCAGATTGTCGGCCAGTGTTTTAGCGCAGGACTTGAATGCGTCCATTTCCCTGTCACCGTAAAGGATCAGGGTCGGACTCTGGATGGTCCTGAGTTGCTCCGTTGTCTGAACCGGATCGATCAGGCGCATCATTCCGAAACTCTTTATTTCAGCCCAGGAATGCTGGTCGATCAGTGCGGCAAGGGATTGCTTCAGAGCAGGGTTTTGCTCAATTCCACGCCATGCCGGATTTGTCATCCACAGCCTGGTCAGACTTTCTCCTGTCCCGTTACGATAAAAGTGCGCAAACAGCACCTGATATGCTTTACCTACTTCGTCATCCTGGGGTACGCCGGCCAGTGATGGCGCTGCAAGCGTCAGCGAATGCAGGTGGCCCGGACATTCAATGGCTAACTGGGTGGCTATCACTGTCCCGAATGACAGGGCGACGACATGCCTGATGTTGTGTTGTTGGCAAGCGGCACCAAGCCGTGCACCGATATCGTGTAAGTTTTCGAATTCGGTAATAGTTGCGCTGCGGCCATGTCCGGGCAGGTCAACACCAATGTGGTGCCATCCGGGTAGCAACTCCCAGAGGGGAAGCCAGGAGTAAGAATTCAGTGTGTAGCCATGCAACCACAGGACCTTGTCACCTTTGCGTTGGTTCACATCAGCCGATTCGAGTGCTGCAAGCTCGCTTGTCAGATCAAACTCCCGAAATTCCGACATCCTAATCGGTGCCTCTTTGTTCATGAATAGTGTGATGACTCACTAGCGGGAACCCGCTGTGGTAATGGAAAGACCAACCGATTCGAATTGCCCACTGAGAGCTTGCAGGCCAGTGGCGAGCGCCGGTTGGTCAACCAGTTCGTTCCGCATGGACAAGCGGGCGAGCGCTTCGAACACGGTGATATTCTGATCACGCATGGTACTCTGCAGTTTTTCTCGAAAGGTATTCTGCGCCAGGCGATAAGCCATGATCGAGAACACCAGCCGCGGTGCGCTCTGGATGGCGGCACAGATAGCCAGGAACTTGGATAGCTGCGCGAAGGGTATGGCATCCACCTGACAGGCTCTTGGCGAGTTTGACAGGGTTTCCACAACTTCAAAGGGCGTGCTTTCGGTATCGACGTCGACAAGACCCTGCTCCGGGGTAAACACCGGCATCAGCGGGTAGAGGCGGCACATGGTTGGTCGGATATTGTGCTCGCAGGGGCAGCCCTCCGTCGGAATACTGAGAGTTTCGAAACGGAACTCGAAGTCTGTCGAGCGAATCTCCTGGGTCTCAAGCTCAACTGAAGGGTACTGGTCCAGATAACCGCGACTCTGCATATACTCATACTCCCCCAGTAGCATGGGAATTTTTTGCAGGCCGCGATCACTGGGTGAGGCGCTACGGTATCTGCTGAAATGACAGCAGTGTGCATCGCCACATAGTCGCCAGCAATCGGCGACGTAAATCAGATCGGTTGAGTAGATCTTGTCAAAAGCGCTGTCGTCAGCTGTGTCTGGCATTCTCTGCTGGTTACCGTGGCAGTATGGGTTTGAGTCCCGGGGTTGCTGTGGAATGATCGCCTGGCAGCCGACTGTTCAGAATGAACTCCCCGATGGTGGTTTCCTCGTAGTAGTTGATACCGGTCACCTGGTTGAACAAATCCGAGTGACCGCCACCGAGTGCCGTTGGGCTGAGCCCCATCGCTGTCGCTACCAGGTAAAACGTCTGATAGAGGGCGCCAAGATTTTTCAGCATCACTGCGTAACCCATCGACTGGTACTTGATCTGTATGCGCTGGAAGCGCGCGGTCACGAGCAGCAATACCTGAGGAGGTTGCTCCATCTGTGCCGTGATACTGGCGATCTGTGCCAGTGTGCTCAACATTGGGCTTGCCTGCGCTGCTCTGCTGAGAAAATGATCTCGCGGATTGTAGTGATACAAGCCTGGCTCGATGCCGTCACAGTTCGAGATTAGTGGGTAGATATCCAATTCATGGATAGCACCGCCTCCGGGTGACGGTCGCCAACTTACGCCAGCCGGCTCGGCAAAGGTCTTGATGCGTGCGGAGCGATATAGAAATTCACCTAATTGCTTGAGATTGAGCGGAGGGTCGCCCTGTTCCCGCAGCGATGCGCGGGCTTCCAGCACTTCGGTGAACGGCAGGTCATCCGCCCTGAGTTTGTCGATGTCCGGATACTCGAGTTCGATGTACTCATCAGACAGGGGGGCTCTCATTAATGGTGGTGACTCGAATTTATCTACATAGGGGTAGGTCCCCCCGTAGGGCTGTGAGTGCCTGCCAAGCCTGACTCTTGAGTGAAACAGAAGATCATGAAACTCCCATTGTTTCATGATCGGGTCGTCTGCATCCGGCTCATTCGACCCGTCAGGGCTTTCAGCAAGAGCTCCGCCATTGGCGAGAATGCTGAGCAGTTGCAGTGCGGTAGCCTCATCAAGGCAGTCACAGCTTTCGTGGAGTTGCCCTGGGGTCTGCGCCCGGGACAGGTGGTGAATTGCTGTCATTGCAGCTGCGCCATGAACCAGGATTCTGGCAAAACCCAGGGGCGATTCAAGAAGCAGCTGACCATTGTCGTTTCGAATACAGGCAAATCTGGACAACATGTAACTCTTCTCGTTCGAGATGGCCTGCTCATCGAATCGGTAGTAAACAGCAGTCGGTTCTATGGTCAGCCAATCGATACCGTCAACCGTGAGTGTGTGACGCAACAGGGCGTGCTGACTCAATGTTTTCAGGTAGTGGGTTAATTTTCCAATGGCTGCCGGTCCCTCGCTTTGCATGGTTTTGCCGATGAGGAGAGGAACGCTGGCGCCAGTGTGCTGCAATGACTCGATTGTTTGCCGAAGACCCGGCGATACCTGCCTCAGCGTGATCTTCGGTCGGTGTGCATTGGGTGGCGTTTCTACTATCAGTTGGTCGGGAGTACTGCCGTCAGAGAACTTAATGTCGGGAATGGTGGTAATGTTGAGAACACTTTCCATGCGATCACTTCTCCCTTGGGCCGCTCTATACAAAGCAGGATATTGGATTCAATGCTGACTCGGAATTGGGTGTTGCGGTCCAGCCGAGAGCAACCGGCACATCATACAGGCGGCCAGGCGCCAGGCGCCGCCAGAAGTGACGTAAACCGGGAACAATGACCTTGGCAACGGGTAATCCGATGTCCGGTCGCGTCTGATCGATCACCAGCAGGTTCAACCCGTGTCGCTTGACGATATCCATGCAGGTCTCGATGTCCTGTTTGACATCGCGACTCGCCAGGTCCTGGAATTGATCGGCTGAACGAACACCGAGGCTGTCGTCCGGAACGAGATAAGACTGGTTGGCATAGGTTGCGTTCTTCCACCAGTCAATGGTCTCGCCTGAGTTGAGCTGGTAGATGGTTCGTCCATCGGGTGCTGACATGCGCAGTGCCGGCAGATATTGATTCGCTTCCCCGAGTGCCCTGCTGAGGGCCGTCTTCGGATTCAGATGGGCGCTGAATCCCAACACAATATCTTCCACTTCCCTGTTGCGTCGCCTGGATACCACGGCGAATGCAGGGATGCCAAGATCGGATGTGATGTCGAGTACGTGGATGTCCCGGTCCAGCTTATGCTGATAGTAATTCTTGATATCGTGCCAGTAGGGCAAGTTGAAGCTCTCGACGTCTACGCGTGGTCGCGCAATCCGGTTGTACCACCAGAGTGCAACGCAGTCCCTTTCAACGAGTTCAATGAACCCCTGGAGTATTGCTTCCTCAATGGTATTGCCTGCGGCGGAACCGTTACTGTCACACTTACAGAAGAAGTGTCCGGGGTCACGGTGGCCATAGTAGACATAGGCCGTTGGTACGAAGGTCGTTCGTTCTTCGGTCAGCGACCAGGCAGGTGACCAGGAGATGACCGCATCGTCGGCAAGCGGGTCCGGAACATAGTGGTGTTCGCTCACCCCCTGATTGGTATGTTCACGTTGCGCATACTGTTCGTCACTGAACAGTGCGATGTCTCGCATGTGTACCGCGTCAGCGCCAAGGTCCCGATAGGCGGATTTTAGAATGTCTTCGTCGCCCCAGCAGACGCCTGAGTAGCGCTCGATGGATTCGCACAGCGCGCTCGTTTTAGCCTGGATCTCGGTATTGCCTTTTCCTCCGCTGCGGGCGATGGAGTTGACCCTGAGCAGGTTCATGTCATCTGAAAGCATGGGAAAATAATGACCCGCTACATAATTGTGAGTGGGGCCGAATTCGTCCGTTTCCCGGGTCTGGAATGATGAAACGATGCCGGTGATCGGGCTGATATGGTGCTTGTTGTCGGCAAAGGTCTGCTCGGCTGTCTTGGTTCGGCTTTGTCCTTCGATTTTGTCGTGTGCAACCAGAAGGATGGGTTTGTGTTGATGGTCATGATGTGCCATGCCGGTACCGCAACTCGGGCATTGTGGTCGACCTGACAGGGTGTGTTCCTCAAGTTCGAATGTTGTGGTGTCAAGGGTGATAATCCGGTTTATCAAACTGGCGGATTCCTGCAGGACGATGGAACGGGCGAGTTCCATGGCCGCCAGGTTCAACCCGGTGTTGATCGTTGAGGCGGTCCACGCTTTTGCAGTTTGAAAGCGGGCGCCGGCGTTCTTGTTGGCAATATACCGCTCTGCCTGCCTGTTGGCAGACAGACGTTGATGCAGACAAGTCCAGCAGGCGGTCCGTCCCGGAACAAAGAACGGTCCGATCCATATAACCGTGCCAAGCGGCTTGATCAACAACCATGGGCGCTGTTCGCTGATTGCCCGCCGGTTTATCTCCACAAGATCAGGGTGCAGGTAATCGTCGGTTATAACGACCTGCATACTGCCCCTGCTGGCTGTGTTGATACCGGCATTGTTCAGTGCCGTCTCTACCAGAGCGGGATCAAATTCCGTAAGGCACAACACGTCAGCGGTCGCGCCGCTGAGTGAGGCTTCGGCAGCGATACCCGGGACGCGCAGGTACTCCCAGTAGGCGTCCGTCTCAGTTGGCTTCAAGTCTGCGGCATCGACGAGGCAACCTCGTGTGTTCAGGTTCGCCAATGCTGCAAAGACGATGTGTGGCGCCAGTTTGGATTTCGCCATGATCGCTCCGAGATCATGGCTGCCATCAAGCAGCGGCGCGAGTGCCACATAATGGCTCCCCTCGAACACATACTGACGATGTTCATCCAGTAAAAAAAGAGCGTTCCGTGCATGAACTGTGCGCGGGACCATCGATTTGCGAAACCGCGGTAGCTGGGGCAGGCTTTCTTTCATGTCAGAAAAATATACTGTGTGGGTTCAGTTCATCGGAAGTTCTGGGCTCGGACAGCAACCCGAGTTGCACTGGTAAGTCGACCATTCTGCGTTTTCCAAACCGCCGCCAGAAGTGGCAGAGTTCAGGCACCACGACCTTGACGACACTGAGACCAATATCCGGCCGAGTCTGGTCGAGTACCAGCATTTCCATGTTGTGGTCTTTGAATACGCCAACGAGGTGTTCAACATCAGTGCGCACATCGTTGGTGGACGGGTTGTTGAAGTCAGCCAGGTGTCGTGCGGGTTTGTCGGCGTCAGGGGTCAAATAGTGCATGTCCTTGATGCGCGCTGTACTCCACCATTGCTTTGCCAGCTGGTCACCAAACAGGTAGCGGGTGGTACCGTCTTTATTCTTGAGTGACACCGAAGGCAGGAATTGATTTACTTCGGTCATCGCTCTCAACAGGGCGATCTTTGGATCAAAATGCGTACCGAATCCCAGAATGATGTCTTCGATATCCTGATCGTTGCGGCGTGACACGCAGGCCAGAGTGCAGATGCCCAGGTCGTGAGTCAGGTCCAGTACCCAGATGTCACGATTGATACTTGCGTAGTATTCCACCAGAGCGTCAACGTAGGGCATTTGGAATGATCCGGTAGCGATGGCAGGTTGTTGCAGCCGGTTGTACCACCAGACCGCTACCGCGTCTCTCTCGATAAGTTCCATAGAACCCTGGAAAATGGCTTCCTCCAGACAGTTTCCTGCGGCACTGCCATTGGAATCGGGACTGCACCACTTGGCAGTCCTGAAATCAGGGTGCCCGTAGTAGCAGTAGGCGGTGGGCAGGTACCTTCGTCGTTGGTGCGTGAGGGACCACAGGGGCGACCAGTGGGTTTCGAGGGTTTCATCGAACGGGTCCGGGATCAGGTGGCAACGCGAGTCCGGTTGCGAGGAGTTCCAGGTCTTGCGCATCTGAAACTGTGCTTCGCTGAAACCCATGCAGGCGTTTGGATGGATAGCATCGGGCTGAAGATCGACATAGCGTCCTGATTTGACGAACTCTTCTCCCCAGTAGATTCCCGAGTAGCGTTCAAGAGCTTCGCACAAACCGCTGACTCTGGCTTGAATGTCAGTGCTGCCCTTGCCACCGCTCATGCCGCGCAGACTTTCCTGCAAAAACACCAGGCTGTCGATGCCCATCGAGAAGTTGTGCCCTGCGACATAGGAGTGGGTCAACCCGCCCTGACTGCCGTAGGCCGGGATGAGTTCCGTCACCGCGCCGAGAATTGGGCTGACATGGTGCTTGTAGGCCTGGTAGGTTTCAGTCGGGGTCAGTGTGCGATGACCGCCGTCTTCTGAAAACTTGATGTGGTGCGAAGTCAGCGCTAAAGGGCTGGTTTCGGCGTTCAGTCGCCAGTCAGCGTCACCACAGGTTCGGCATTGCGGTCGGTGGGTCAGGCTATGTGAGCTAAATTTCCGGCTCGCCATGTCATAGGTTCGCAGAACGCCCTTCAGCAAGCTGGATGCCGGATTTGTGAGCCACTTCATGATCTCCGTAGTGGCAAGGTTTGCGGCGAGGCGCGCGCTGTTTGGCGTTTGTGCGATTGACGATGTGACTAATGCATCGGGTGACGGGCCTTGTTCCTGAATGTAGGTTTCGATCTGCCGATTCGCTTTCAGACGATGAGCCAGGCACTCCCAGCACCCGGTCTCACCAGGAACGATTATGGGGCCAATCCACAACACCATTCCGACGGGCTTGATCAGCAGCCAGGGTTTACCTGCATCAAGTTGTCTTTGATTGATGATGCGAAGCTCAGGTCGCAGATAGTCATCGGTAACCACGATATGCAGATCGCCATGGTCAGTCAGGCTCAACTCGTTGTCGCGCAGTACCGCAGTCAGGGTATCGCCGTTGATTTCACCGACCGCATCTAACGATACTGTTGATTTTGCAAGCACCGAACGGCCAGGCGGCAGTTCACCTTCCTGGCCGCTGCGCTGGTACAGGTATTCCAGGAAAGGCGATTCATCACCTGGTGCGGAACCCTCTGCCTCGACAAGGTAGCTGCGTCGCTCAAGAATATTCATCGCAAAGAAGATGTTCTGTAACGGGAACTCCCGTTGTAGCTCGATGACGATCTCGCTGGTCTTGCGGCGGCCATCTACAAGTTCGGCCAGTCGAGCATAAACAGGGCCGTCGAGAATTGCTGACCGGTGTTCGTCCTGAAGGAAGAGTACCTGGCCATCGACGGTGTGTATGTCGAATGAAGCCTTGAATTTGGGCTGGTTGATCATTTGTGGAGTACTGCGCTCAGAGCTTATGAATTGCGAAATCGAGGCCTGCTTGTTGTTCTTGTTTGACTGAGCGGCCTGTTTGTATGCGGTTTACCATTACCAATCAGCGCGTGATCCGTTTAGCTTGATCAAGCACCTGCTGTGCAATCAACGCATTCACATGTGCACAAGGCAATGATCTGTCGTAGTAGACAACAAGTGAACCGGTACAGCCAGGACAAATGTGTCAGGAGTACAAGCAGTTGTTAGCGATACAGGTCGATGAAAAAAGAAGGGCACCATGGATAGGTGCCCTTTTAGTTGTTATTTACTGATTAACAGCAGCAGCAGGGCGTACAGCTACAACAGCTTACGCTCCAACCACCTGCGACCGCTTCAAGGTCTTCATCAGATAGTTCCATGCTGTCGAGGCCTTCTGGGGGCTCTTCCGGAAAATAAAAGTCGATTGAGCCGCCTTTTATACCATTAAGCCAAAGTTGGTGCTGGCTTTCGGCAGTCTTGTCTGGCCCTGGATCACCTGGTGCAATCAATTTGATTTTGGCACCTTTGGGATCAAGACCGAATTCTGTAAGAACATGAACGGTATCTTCCTTGAATCGCTTCTTCAGCGGAGGACTTCCCCACACTTGAACGAGCAGGTTGCCGTAGCAGTGAAGGAACTTCTCTTGAGAGATGTCTGACATAATTCAACTCCAATAATTATTCTAGATGGCAATTTGTGACCTTTGAATGGAACTTGCTTCACTTCGGCAGTTTCCATAAATACAGGGCATCCGGCTGCCGGGTCACTTCGTCCGACGGACTGATTAATTTTACCCTCAGCAAAATCAAGAGTCAACAGCTAGTTGGCCAATCGGCCGTTAGGCTGTCCAAATTTACATGTTTGCTGTTTTTTCGCTGGCGCACGCAAACAACTGGTGATTTCCGGCAAAAAAGAAGGTACAATTGTGGTTCTTTGAACCTACCGTCTGTCGTCACCCTTTGATTGGTTGTTCCAAAGAGTTTTCTTCTACCTTAATATGGCATGTTTAGTATGACGCCAGTTGTGGGGCTCCGCTGCGGTATAGCCGTGGCCAGGGCCGTGCCCAACACCGGTACAGCGGGTTGAGTTGTAGCTGTAGCGATTATGTGCTTAGATCGGATCGAATGATCCTCGATCTGTCGTCGAGCCATTGAAAAAGAATTAGAATGTCTTGAGATCCTGGTATCTTGAATAAGCAGCCTGTTTTTTGTCGAATGCTTTCAATGATTGCCTCATAAATAACGACTCACGCTACAGGCGTGGTTCGTCTGTTCACAACAGGGAGACCTTTCGTGAAAATCTTGCTTGTGTATCCGAATGCAAAGAAGGAAATCATTGCCTGGGGAGACAAGGGCGCAATCGCCGAACCTATCGCCCTTGAATACATCGGCGCCATTGGGCGTGACTGCGGCCATGAAGTGAAATTGCTGGACCTGCGGTTGCACAATGATGACCTGGACACGACTGTAGAGCAATTTCAACCCGACATGGTCGGTGTCACTGGTTATTCAATGCATGTTCTGCGCTGCCTTGAGATTTGTCGAATCGTTAAACGGATTCGCCCCGAGTGTTTGACGGTGGCCGGCGGGCATCATGCGACTCTCGAAGCGGTGGATTTTTTTGAGCCGGAAATTGACCTGGTGGTCATCGGAGAAGGTACCGGTCCGTTCAGAAGTATTCTTGGTTGCCTGGAGCAAGGTAAGCGCGTAGAAGGGATTCCTGCAGTATGGTCCCGGATTGATGGCGAGTTCGTTCTGGGTGGCGCCCAGGCGGAGTTCGACATTAACCTTATACCGCAGCCTGATCGAACCCTTGTTCCCGACGACCGTGCAGATTATTTCATCGACTGGATGAAACCTATTGCTTTGCTGCGAACTACTGTTGGCTGCCCCTATCGATGTTCCTTTTGCGCCCTTTGGCGGATCATGGACGGCCAGTATTACAAGAGAGAGGTTGATCTCGTCGTTGAAGAACTCAAGCAGGTTGAGGAAAAAAATGTGTTCATCGTTGACGACGAGCCATTTGTCAACTCAAAGAGGATGATGCTGCTTGCACAGGAAATCGAAAAAGCCGGAATAGAGAAAAACTTTTTCTCCTACTGCCGAATCGATTCTCTTCTGAAGGACATGGACTTAATGCGTTACTGGGCAGGCATTGGTTTGAAACGGTTGCTCATCGGTGTGGAAACTATTTTCGACTATGAACTGGCCGACTATAACAAGCGGCAGGAGCGAACGCAGATCGTCGAAGGACTTCAGGCAGCC
Source organism: Pseudomonadota bacterium (assembly GCA_027624035.1). Classification (GTDB taxonomy): domain Bacteria; phylum Pseudomonadota; class Gammaproteobacteria; order Pseudomonadales; family Azotimanducaceae; genus UBA7455. Next base: position 29,012 of record JAQBUI010000046.1, read on the forward strand.
AAATCTGCAGGAATCAGCCTGTTCTGCAACTTCATCATTCACCCACGTTATACCCACAAAGAGTTCGAAGAAGTCATCCGCTTTATTCGCGAAAATGAAGTGGATTACCCCTCATTTACTATCTGGACGCCAATCCCCGGTACTAACAACAACTATGAGGATGTCATTCAAAGACAAGCAAACGGCAGGCCCAATTGGGATTATTTCGATCTGCAGCACCCGGTCACCGAAACCACCTTGCCAAAAGAAGAGTTTATGGAGCAGTTCGAGAATCTCTATCAGGTTTTTGCATCCAATTATCTTCAGGCAGAAAGTCCGATGACGGTAACAGCCATGAACGAAAAGCACGTGGCGATGGGAGATCCGAGCGTACGTCTGGCGATGAAAGTCCTGGGAATGATCGCGACCGACAAACACGGTTAGTAGTTTCAGGGAGGAAGACGGGGTGTACAGTAGTGGTTGGTATCAACTTGCCTTTGAGCGCGATCTTGATCAGATAACACCGGTAACTTTTGGCAACCGGTCGCTGATGATCCTCAAGTCCGAAAGCGGCGTGCGAATAACCGATGCTACATGCCCTCACCGCGGCGCAAACCTTGCTTATGGCGGGCGAGTAGTCGGTGAATACATCAGATGTCCGTTCCATGGCTACAAGATAGGCATCGGCGAAGACGCACAAGCAATTAATGGGCTGTTCGTAAAGGAATACCCTGCCTGCGTGATTGGCGGGATGGTACTGGTTGCACTGGATGATGCGAGCGCACCCGATCTTCCCGGCGCACTGCAAACCATTGGCCAGGATCATGGTTTTGTGAGCGGCTTTGAGTTGGCGGTGAATACCAATATTGAAATGGTCATGGAAAACGGATTTGATCCGGTTCACTTCAGGGTCGTCCATAGCCTGCTGATGGAACCGCGTCTAGATATATCTGAAACGGATCGCGGTGCGCTCCAGGTCACCGGAGAGTTCAGTATTCCCAGGTCAACGTGGAATTCCGATCAGACAAGCCGAGCACCGGTCAAGGCCCGCTACACAGCCACTGCATACAGCCCAGGTGTCGTTATTGCAGAGCTTTCCGGCGAGGAGCCTTATAACTACCAGATCATTACCACCGCTGTGCCTGCTGCGGACTATCGGTCATGCACGATCCGTTTGAATGTTGCGCTGCCGCTCAATGGAAACAACGAGCCTGATGGCCAGTTTGCTGCTTCGCTGCTTGAATCAAGTCGTGAGGGGCTGAAGATGGACTGTGCAATCTGGGATCACCTCGATCAGGATCACCAGGACACGATGGTGGAGGCCGATGCCGCTGCCCTCGCATTTGCAGAGTTTACCAGAGGGTTCCGTCAATAAGTGCCGGTGGGCAGTGGTGCACTCATCCATACAATTATGGCGACGAGGGCGGCCGACGCAAGTAGCGCCAAACCAGGCTGCAAGCGTTCTGGGACAGTGATGTGCTGATCGGGTTGGGGCAGGTAATCATCCCAGACAAAAATAATCATGTAGCCCCAGAAGAATCCGATGTAACCCATCCAACACTTCATCATCACCGCCACAGTGCCTGCTATGCCCACCGGATGCCAAATGGACAGGATTGAGAAGAGGCTGCAAACCAGCAGGTATGGCAGAATGCAAGAGACCAACCCGCCCTGTCTGCGCGGGTATTCAGGAAGCTCAACGAGCAGCGCAGTGCGACCGAACCAGAAAAATCCGTACACTGTTCCTGCGGCTCCGATCAGGGCAATCGGAACCCTCGACGTCCAGTCACCTCCCAGGAGCATGACGACTTTGGCCCAGTCTCCAACAGAATCGGGTCCAGCGAATAAAGGATCGACCAGCAGGTAGCCGAAGCCGGAAAACAGACAGAATGCAGAAAAATAGAGAAGGAAGAGCCTGAAAGATGCCGGTAGTTTAGTGTTGCCGATGAGGAGGGTACCCACGAGGGCGAACAAAATATCCATGAGAGCAGCGCTGGCTGCAATGATGCCCTCGGCGAGGTCGCCGGCAGGAGGAGTCATAAAACTATGGGCAACCGCCCAGAAGTGAAATGCATCCACTCGCGCGCCGACCAGTATTGCAGCCAGAGCATGTACTCCCTCATGCATGATCTGTTCTGCGAAAGCAGCCAACAATGCCATGCAGGCGACATTATATAGTCTCATGGCGAGATCTCTCGAGGATGATGACAGGTGCAATTATTCATCGAACTTTGCTATTAAAGGTCACGGTTGGATTCTGCAACGATACCCGGCTTGAATCTATCGCAACTCCACACGTTACTCCGAGTATGGAGGCTCCGATGATTGTAATTAGGGATTATACACAGCTGGAAGGTGCATGCTGAATCACATTGATCACTCACGGATACATCCGGTCTGTGAGCAGACAGTAGAAGAGCCCGGTTTTTTGGAGGCGATGGCATTTATCTTGGAAGACAATCATTCAAGGGGCCATTGAGGCATGACATGCCCGGGCAGCAACGCAGTAACGAGGCGTCACTGTACTTCCATTGGCATTGCCCAGGATTGTTGTGCATGATTGCACCCGACTGTTGCGAGCAAATGGCAGTATGGCATTAAACAAGACCAGAGGTCATGCACCCGGATGGCACTCTGTTGGACTATTGGAGATGCACTATGAAGGGAAAACATCCGGCCAGCGTTGTGATCGTTGGAGGTGGTACCGCCGGTTGGATGACGGCATCCGTTCTTTCCAGAGCCTGGGGAAACCGTGAAGATGCCCCGGTGATTACCCTGGTGGAATCACCGCAGGTAGCGACGGTGGGGGTTGGTGAATCGTCAATTCCACCGCTGCGTACGCTTCTCTCGATTATCGGTGTCGATGAAAAGAAGTGGATGCGTCACGCCAATGCCACTTTCAAATCTGCGCTCAAGCTGTCTGGTTGGGGCGGTAAATCATCGCGACCCTATTATTATCATCCGCTGTTCTGCTGGGGTGAGAACGAAACCAGCTTTTTTGATGACTGGTTGCACGCTCGTCGACATGAGGGTTTCAATGAGCCGTTTGACTTCTGCTTCTATGGCTCCCACCTTGCTGAGGCGGGCAAGGCTCCCAAGATGGGCCATGAGGCACCCAACGCCGGTCGAATGCAATATGCCTACCATCTGGATGCTGCATTGTGCGCTGACTACCTGCGTGGCTGGTGCAGCGATCGAGGCATTCGCCATGTATTGGATCACGTTACCGGCATTTCACTGGATGACAAGGGCCGGGTAGCAAACGTTCATACCCGGCAGAGTGGTGACCTGAAAGGTGATATCTATTTTGACTGCACCGGGTTCCGGGGCTTGATCATCAACCAGGCCCTGGGGGAACCTTTCGAATCCTACTCCGACGTCCTGTTCTGTGATTCCGCTGTCGCGATCTCGTCTTTTCCGCAAACAGGCGTTGGTTCCCTGGGCAGCGAGACGACGGCAACGGCACTCTCGGCTGGTTGGAGTTGGGATATCCCGCTGCAAAATCGCCACGGTACGGGCTATGTCTTCTCTTCCGGTGAACTTGAGCCGGATGAAGCCGAGAGGGAGTTACGTCAACATATCGGAGTGGATGTGGAGCAAGGTGATACTCATTTGATCAAAATGCGGGTCGGGCGTTGCCGCAGAGCCTGGGTAGCCAATTGTGTCAGCGTTGGCCTGTCGACAGGATTTATAGAACCACTCGAGTCGACTTCGATATTCTGCATTCAGTCGGGAATCGTGGAGTATCTGCGTTGTCTGGGTCAGTACGAGTCGGAGGCGGAACAGCAAACCGCCTACAACAAGCGCATCGGAGACCTGTTTGAGGGAATCCGTGACTTCGTACTTGCCCATTACCACCTGTCTGGTCGTGACGACTCGGAGTTCTGGCGTGCCTGCCGTCACCATGCCAATGTGCCGGATTCGTTACAGACAATCCTTGAACGCTGGGACGAGGACGGTGATGTGGACGACTTGCTGCTTGCTCACCCGAGTACAGCCATCGTTGGAAAGACCTCCTGGCTGTGTATATTCGCCGGGTTGGACCGCCTTCCCGGACGGGAGAGAAAGGGGGCACTGAAAGGCGCGACGTCAAAGGATCTGATGCGTCGTATTGAGGAGCTTCGAGCTGATGCTGCGTTGCACGCAGATCACTTTGCTTATTTCAACGGCAACAGTGGCTGATCGGGATTGCCAATCTCCCCGAGACCGAGCGATCTATGACATATAAACCACATACCCGGCCCGATGAGGATTCGTTGATTCTGGTGAATACTGACGATGAGGTGATCGGAAATCTGCCGAAACGGGACTGCCACCTGAATTCCGGCATTCTGCACCGTGCCTTTTCCATTTTCATATTCAACGGAAAAGGTGAAGTGTTATTGCAGAAGCGGAGTGCCAAAAAAATGTTATGGCCCGACTACTGGTCCAACTCCTGTTGCAGTCACCCGCGTTGGGGCGAAGCAGAAGAGGTCGCGGTTCAGCGGCGACTGGAGCAGGAACTTGGCCTGCACTCACCACTGCAGTTCCTCTATAAGTTCATTTATCGTGCGCAATACAAGACTGTCGGTGTCGAACACGAAATGTGTTCTGTCTGGATCGGCCATGGAGAAGCGGAACATATTGTTGCCGACCCGGACGAAATTGCATGCTGGCAATTCGTCGGCAGGCATGATCTAACCGACAGAATTCTGCGCGATCCGGAACGCTACACGCCGTGGATGAAGCTCGAGTGGCAAAGGCTTAACCAGGATTACCAGTCAATGATTGTGGCAACCCAGTGATTGGTTCTCAGGGTTCGAGTCAGGTGTGGTGATGGTGAGTATTTTTGATGTTGATCTTGCCCGCTAATGATGGAGGATAGGAACAATAACGGGTAAGTTTGCAGGATGCCCGATGTATTCCAAATCCCTCGCATAGTCTGCGAACTCGTGCGCTGCGACCGGTCCGCAAAATCACTTAGAATCTGTTGGATCAATCACTTGCAGGGTGTCAAATCGATCAGGAAGGCTCTGCATCAGTCGGTCAAAACTCAACCCCCACACCGGTGCGGATGTTGTCGGTGGGTCTGACCGGATGGATGATCATGCAGACATTATAACAGAGGGGCTATGCATTGGGGGTTTTCTACAACCTCAACACCCAGTTAAGCTGCGTGGAGGTTCTGGCGGCAATATTGCGATAGCAATATTGGTGGCAGGTTGGCAGGTACGAGTGACCGAAGGGAACGACTTCAATTAGTCTATCGACTCCGATGTGTTATAACTTAGGTTAATACGCCATCAGACTCTACAACATGCTGCCTATCGTACCGCCAGCGCAGGCAATACCAATGCAGATGTTCTTGATCAGGTTGCGGGGCATTCCCAGGAAAAGAATATTATCGGGATCAATTCGCAGAGAGAGATCAAGGTGAATGCTGAGTGCAGCAAATAGCGCAGCGACTCCGAGCAAACGAGCTTCGGCACCCTGATAGTCGGTGTATATAGTGCCGGCCAGTGTTATCTCACCGGTTACTATACCCTCTACTCCTACAATAGCGACAAGCACCGGTAACATTACTGCCGCCAATGACATTATTGATTTTTGGTTCATAATTAAACGTCGTTTTTCTTTTCCGTGTGAATGAAAATCTAAATTGCCCGCGAGCCTGACGAGGATAAAAAAATAGGCTCTTCCCCTGATCGAGTGGGTAGTAGTCACCTGACTATCCCTTCTG
>JAQBUI010000047.1 GCA_027624035.1 Pseudomonadota bacterium
CGACGGTTCGCCGCAACAATGACTGCATAAACATCGTGCGGCCATTTTATGCCATACGTTTTGGATTGCAATGATGGCGTAGGTAAATGAAAAAGTTATGGGATTAGGCGAACAACGAATGGGTTAATGCAGGGAATAAAGCCCTCACGCTACAAACCGTGCCAGCCGCCGACAAACAAACCAAACCCAACGAGCTGGTGAGACGACAGAGTGGGTTTCGGCTCTGGAATGGGCCCGCGATTACCGCGCGATGCGGAAGTGCCGCGGCAGGGGTTACCCGGTTTTGGCAACGGGGTCTGGGCCGTCGCGGGTCCGTTCCGGCGGGGTTTCAGGCCCCGGGTCCAATGCACATGTATAATCGCGTGTCCGTCCGGGTAATCGAGCGTATGCTGAAGGCAACACATCTGACCTGTGAACGGGATCATCGGGTCCTGTTCGAGGACCTGTCGTTTGACGTTGCTGCCGGCAGCGCGCTGCTGGTCACGGGCCCGAACGGCGCCGGCAAGAGTACGTTGCTGCGGATTCTGGCGGGTCTGTACGAGGATTTTGACGGCACCATCGACTGGCAGATCAATGACTACCCGCTGTATGTGGGGCATCGGCACGGCGTCAAGGACGGCATGACGGCGAGAGAGAATCTGCGCTGGGCCGCCACCTTGTACGACCAGGATGTGTCCGAGGCAGCGTTGCTCGACGCCCTTTCCCAGGTGTCTTTGCGCGGCTATGAAGATGTCGTTTGTGGCGCCATGTCAGAGGGCCAGCGCAAGCGAGTCAATCTGGCGAGGCTGTTTGTGCTCGACAATCCTGTCTGGATTCTGGATGAGCCGCTCAGTTCAATCGATACAGCGGGTGTCTCCCGCCTGGAGGCCCGGTTCGACGCCCATGTGGCGGCTGGAGGCGTATTCATTGCGACCTCACATCAGCCCCTTTCACTGACCTCGACTGCGCCGGGTATCCTTGCCCTGGGGCACCAAGAGGGCACCGGTAGCTCTGCACCATGAGCGTGATACGACGGTGTCATGAGGGTGATATGAGGGGGCTGTCGTGAGCGCGCTCTTTGCAACCGTGGGCCGGGACCTGCGTCTGCATTTCCGGCGTCCCGCAGACGTGCTGAATCCGCTCGCCTTTTTTCTGATTGTGATCAGCCTGTTTCCGCTGGGCATCGGGCCAGCGCCGGAGACGCTCGCCGGGATTGCCGCTGGTGTGATCTGGGTGGCTGCGCTGCTGTCGCTGCTGCTGTCTATCGACACCATGTTCAGGAGTGACTATGAGGATGGCACACTGGAACAGATGATTCTGGGTCGCCAGCCCTTGTTGCTGTTGGTGCTGGGCAAGCTCATCGCCCAGTGGCTGGTCAGTGGCCTGCCCATTGCAGTGCTGAGCCCGCTGTTTGGCATGATGTTCTTCCTGTCATCGGACGGGATCAAGGCCATTGTGCTCGCGTTGCTGCTGGGCACACCGACCCTGGTGCTGCTGGGGGCCATCGGTGGTGCGCTGACCCTGGGCTTGCGTCAGGCCGGGCTGGTTCTGTCCATCATCGTGTTGCCGCTGTATGTACCAGTGCTGATTCTGGGAACCGCCATGGTAGACAGCGCGGTATCGGGCCTGGGCTATACCGGTCACATGCTATGGCTGGGGGCGCTGCTGCTGTTTTGCCTCGCGCTCGCACCCGTGGCCACACAGTTCAGCCTGAAGATTGCCATCAGCCATTAGCGTTCGGGAGCGAAGCGGCTTTTTTGCTGTCCAAAGTCGCTCCATCAATGGCCCAGAGGCTGACTTTGTTGATCCTGGTCGGGCGTGCTGGCAGCTGGTCGATGGTAAGATATGTTTTTGCAGATGGACTGGACACACTGTGTGGAATTGGTTTCACAGACTGGGCGCGCCGAAATCGTTTTACGAGATAAGCGGCTACCTGGTTCCGCTGCTCGGGACGCTCGCTGCGCTGACCCTGCTGACTGGTGTGGTGTGGGCGCTGGCCTTTGTTCCGGCGGATTACCAGCAGGGCAATACCGTTCGAATCATGTACATCCATGTACCGTCTGCCATCGTCGCGCAGTCCAGCTACATGATGATGGCAATCGCCGGTATTGTGTTTCTGATCTGGCGGATCAAGCTGGCAGATGTTGCCCTCGAGTGCGCCGCGCCGGTCGGGGCCACCCTGACACTGCTTGCCCTCGCGACCGGCGCCATCTGGGGCAAGCCGACATGGGGTACCTGGTGGGTGTGGGATGCAAGGTTGACCTCCACGCTGGTGCTGCTATTCCTGTTTCTTGGTGTGATGGCTCTTCGCTCCGCCATGTCAGGCAGGGAATCTGCGGGCCGGGCCTCGGCAATGCTGGCCATTGTCGGTCTGGTGAACCTGCCGATCATCAAGTACTCGGTGGACTGGTGGTTCACGCTGCATCAGCCGTCCAGCCTGTCGCTGATGAAAAAACCAGCCATGCCACCGGAGATGTTCATTCCGCTGCTGGTGATGGTGCTGGGTTTTTATCTGTTCTTTTTTGCCATCTGGATGATGCGGATCAGGGCAGAAATACTGGAGCGTGAGCAGCGGACCGGGTGGGTTCGGGAATTGCTGGCAGGCGAGCATGCCCGATAGCGTGGCGGCGTTTTTCGATATGGGTGGCCACGGGCTGTACGTGTGGAGCAGTTATTTCATTGCATTGCTCATCTTCGCCTGGAATGTCGTGCAACCGCTGCGTCGCCGCCGCCAGGTGGTGGCAGAGCATCGTCGCCGATTGACACGGGAAGCCACTGTTCGAGAAGCAACGGTTGAGGAAGGATCAGAATGAAGTTCGGTAAGATGAAAACCCATCGCAGGAATCAGTTGATTCTGGTGGTCCTGCTGCTGGCAGCGGCTGGCGGTGGTGTCGGCATGACCCTGATGGCGCTGAACGAGAACATCAACCTGTTCTATTCACCCGCCCAGATTGCCGATGGGGATGCCCCGACCGGAACCCTGATCCGGGCGGGCGGCATGGTCAAGGAAGGCAGCGTGGTGCGGTCGGGTACAGACCTTCGGGTGAGCTTCGTGGTCAGTGACCTGCAGAGTGCCGAGTATACGGTGCACTATGACGGCATCCTGCCGGACCTGTTTCGGGAAGGCCAGGGTGTGATCGCCCGGGGCGAACTGCGTGATGATGGCGAGTTTATGGCGCAGGAGGTGCTGGCCAAACACGATGAGAACTACATGCCTCCGGAAGTCGCCGATGTGATCAATGAGGCCCATGCCAGGAGCCGTGCTGCGGGCGCCGTTCCTCAAGTTGAAAATGCTGCAAGTGCTGCAAGTGCTGCAAGTGCTGCAAGTGTAGAAAGTACAGTGGATGCCACGCCATGATCATTGAACTCGGCCACTTCAGCCTGATTCTTGCGCTGGGGCTGGCGCTGTGTCTCACGCTACTGCCTGCCTGGGGCGTGCAGACCCGTAATCTCATGTTGATGCGCTCTGCCGAGTCCCTGGCGACCGGGCTCTTTGTGCTGTTGGCGCTGTCATTTGGCGCGCTCAGCTATGGTTTTCTGACCGATGATTTCTCCGTCAACTATATTGCGAACAACTCCAACACCGCGCTGCCGGTGAACTTCAAGCTGTCCGCGGTGTGGGGGGCCCACGAGGGTTCGTTCCTGCTCTGGACTCTGGTGCTGGGCGGCTGGACCTTTGCAGTGGCGGTCTTCAGCCGTGCCCTGACGCTGGACATGCGGGCCCGGGTATTGTCGGTGCTGGGTGTCCTGGCGGTGGGCTTTATCCTGTTCATGCTGCTCACGTCGAACCCGTTCGAGCGCTCCCTGCCGGTGTATCCCGCCGAAGGGTCCGATCTCAATCCGTTGCTGCAGGACTTTGGGCTGATCGTACACCCGCCCATGCTGTATGCAGGCTATGTGGGGTTCGCTGTACCGTTTGCCTTCGCGGTGGCGACGCTCTGGTCCGGACGTCTGGACTCGGCCTGGGCCCGCTGGTCACGTCCCTGGACAAACATTGCCTGGGCGTGTCTGACCCTGGGGATCGCGCTTGGCAGCTGGTGGGCCTACTACGAGCTTGGCTGGGGCGGCTGGTGGTTCTGGGACGCGGTAGAAAATGCCTCGTTCATGCCCTGGCTGGTGGGGACGGCACTGATGCATTCCCTGGCCTCGACCGAAAAGCGTGGTGTGTTCAAGCGCTGGACCGTGTTACTGGCCATTGCCGCGTTCTCATTGAGTCTGCTCGGTGGTTTTCTGGTGCGGTCAGGGGTTCTGACTTCGGTCCATGCGTTCGCCCAGGACCCGGAACGGGGAATGTATATCCTGATCTTCCTGATCATGGTGATCGGCGGATCACTGTCACTGTATGCCGTTCGGGCCCAGGGTATTGGTGGTGGCGCCACGTTTACCTGGCGCTCCAGAGAGGCGTTGCTGCTGGTCAACAATCTGCTGCTGGTGGTGGCGATGGGCGCCGTGCTGCTTGGGACCCTCTACCCGCTGGCCTATGAAGCGGCGACCGGTGGTGACAAGCTGTCGGTTGGTCCGCCCTATTTCAGCGCGGTATTTGTCCCCATCGTGCTGCTGCTGTTCGCGTTCATGGCCGTCAGCCCTCAATCTCGCTGGAAGGATACGAGGCAAATCAACCTGTCCCGGCAATTGATCTATCTGATCGTGGCGATGCTGGCGGTCGCAGCCATCACCTGGTTGCTGGACGCCTTTGTGCTGCAGGTCGTGCTGATCAACGCGATCGCTGTCTGGATGGTCATCAACCTGGCGGACGATCTGATCCGCCGGGTACGTCAAAAGCGGGACAGGTTGATGGCCCTGGTTCGCCAGCCGGTGAGCTATTACGGGATGTTGCTGGGCCATGGTGGCATCGTGGTGTCGCTGATAGGCATCTGCTGTACGGTGTATTACAGCGAGGAGCGGGATGTCAGGATGGTGCCCGGTGATGTGCTGACGATGTCGGGCTACGAGTTCGAGTTCAGACAGATGCGACGTGTACCGGGCCCGAATTACATGGCGGATCAGGGTGAGTTTGTGATTACTTCGGCCGGCAGGACCATCGCGACGCTCTACCCGGAGAAGCGTCAATATCGAGCTGGCGGTCAGGTGATGACCGAAGCGGACATGGACCCTTCGGTGTTTCGGGATCTCTACGTCGCCCTGGGTGAACCAGTGGGTGAGAATGCCTGGGCTGTCCGGGTACATGTGAAGCCGTTTGTGCGCTGGATATGGGTCGGAGGTCTCATCATGGCCTGTGGCGGGGTGCTCGCGGTGACGGGGCGCCGCTATCGGCTGGCCCGGGGGCGTGAACTGCCGGCCCGGACGGTGGCTGCGAGCGCCTGATGTCCCTGAACAAAAGCCTGCTCATTCCCCTGGGGGTTTTTATCGGTCTGGTGATCCTGCTGGCGCTGGGTTTTGGTCTGCGCGACCCGCATTTCCTTCCGTCGCAGTTGATCGACAAGCCATTCCCGCAGTTCTCCCTGGCCGAACTCAGCGACCCTGACCGAACGATCACCACCGATGACATCAATGGGCAGGTCTCTATCGTCAACGTATGGGCCACCTGGTGTGCTGCCTGTCTGGTGGAACATCCTGAACTCCTGCGGATCAGCCGGGAGGAGGGCATTCGGGTGATCGGTGTGAACTATAACGACGAGTCCGTCAAGGCCCGGGCGTGGCTTGCCCGGCATGGTAATCCCTACGCGTTTACCATCGTCGACGATGCGGGCAGGCTCGCCATTGATCTGGGTGTCTATGGCGCCCCGGAGACGTTTCTGGTGGATGCGACAGGTGTGATCCGGTATCGCCACGTGGGTGCAGTCACGCCGGAAATCTGGCAGAACACACTTGCCCCCGCGATCGCGCTGCTGAAGGGGGACCCTTCGTGATGCGCGGGTTGTTGCTGGTGCTGGTCTGTCTGGTTCCGATGGTGAACGCGGCGATTGATGCGTATCCGTTCCCGAATGACGAGTTACGGGCACGGTATCATGCTTTGATAGATGAACTGCGCTGCCCCCAGTGCCTGAATACCAACCTTGCCGGGTCCGATGCGATGATCGCAAGTGACCTGCGTCGGGAGGTGCATCGCCTGTTACTGGAAGGCAAGTCGGACCAGGAGGTGCTGGATTTCATGCAGGCCCGGTACGGCGACTTTATCCTGTATGAACCCAGACTGACGCTCCCCACGGTTTTTTTGTGGTTTGGCCCGTTGATCTTCCTGGTCGTGGCCGGGCTCACCGGGATTGTGGTGGTGCGCCGTGGAGCGAGTGACCCAGTCGAGAAGCCCGATACGGCCCGTCTGGATGAACTGCTTCACGGCCGCTCGGACGCTCGATCGGACACCCGCTCTGACCCGCACACCGATTCTCATTCCGAGCGGCAGGAGCCACCCTGATGAGTGATGTATTCTGGCTCTACGCCGCTGGCCTCTGCGCGATTGCCATGGTCGCCATTGTCTGGCCGATCCTGTGGCGGCGCAGTCAAAGGCAGGGAGACCGGACTGACTTCAATGTGCTGCTCTATGAGGACCGCCTGGGCGAACTCGCGGTCAGCCGTGACAACGGTGAAATCACCGAAAGTGAATTCCATCAGCTTGAAACAGAACTTCAGGTCAATCTGCTGAGCGATGCAGGCAGTGAAGCGCCGGTGGCGACCGGGTCGAGCCGACTGCCATGGCTGGCGGCGGCACTGGTCGTCGTGCTTGCGATCCTCATCTACAGCGATGTCGGTTTCTCCTTTGGTTACCTGACTGACCTGCGGCTTGCCCAGGACTTCCGTCAGACCACGCCTCATGATCGGGTAGAACTCGAGCGCACCGTTCAGCGTCTGGCCGAGCGCTTGAAGGACCAGCCGGACAACGATCAGGGCTGGTTTCTGCTGGCCCAGTCCTGGCGCAGTATCTCGGCCTATGGCAAGGCCGCCGATGCATTCAGGCACCTGGTGGATCGTTATCCCGATGACGGAACGCTGGCATCGCACCATGCTGAATCGCTGTTTCTTGCAGAAAACCGTCGCTTCACGGAGGCGGTCAGGGCCGCCATAGACCGGGCGCTGTCTCTGGACCCACAAAATCTTGTGACGCTGGAACTGGCGGCCATGTCTGCCTACCAGGCAGGCGCGGTACAGGATGCGGCCGCGCTCTTTCGCCGGGCACTCGCGACCGGCGTTGACGGCCCACGTGAGGAACTGCTGCGCGAGGCCCTGGCAAGAGTGCGCGGGGAGGCGGGGGCCAACCCATCACAGCCCGAAGATTCCGGGTCAGAGGACGTTGGGCGCGAAGTCCAGGTACTGGTGGAGGCTGCCAGCGGCGTGCAGGCACAGCCTGGAGACAGCGTTTTTGTCTACGCGAGGGCATTCGATGGGCCGCCCATGCCCCTCGCGGTGCAGCGCATGACCTTTGCGGAGCTTCCGAGGCTGGTTCAGTTGACGTCGGCTCAGGCCATGATGGCCGGGATGAGTCTGGATGATTTTGATCAGATACAGCTGGTGGCGAGAATCTCGAAGCGGGGCATCGCCAACGCGTCACCGGAGGATTTTGAGGCGGTCTCTGGCCGGATTGATCTCACCGCCGAGCAACCGGTGATATCGCTGCGGATCAGCCAGCGTCGAGGACAATGATGGAATGATGGGTCAGTGGCCACGGCTAATCGCGGTCACGCTGCTCTTCATCCCGGTTTCGGGGCACGTCCTGCCTTGACCTGTCTTCCCGTAGAGCCGGCAGGACGATGAGAAAGAAGAGTCCGGCGCCCATCATCACGCCAAACCCGATGCCGAAAAAGATCAATTCCATGTCATTTCCCTGGGGCCCGTCGGCCCTGCCACGTTGGGCACCTTCGCATGCGTCGCGCCGGTTGACAACCCGATAGTGCGCAACGGGAGGCCAGGGCGTACGATCATTTGTGGCCGTTATGGAGGACGATTCCTGCTGTTTCCTTAGCCGAATGAATGGGTTAACTTTGAGTGGAAGAGATGCCTTACGCGGGCTTGTGTGATGGGCTATGTGAAGGCCTTATGAAGGGCAGCGTTAGGATCTCTTGTGAGTGTCCCTTATCAAGCGTGTTGTCTTGAGAAGGTATTGTCATAAAAAGGGAGAACGACGATGGCGGTAGACGGTAGCTACAAGTGCACGATTAATTCACCCATGGGTTCAAGAGATGTGACCCTGACCCTCAACGCTGATGGGGACAAGTTGTCCGGTACCATGGAAGGCCAGGACGGCACACAGCAATTCGAGGGCGGTACGGTGAGCGGCAATGACGTCACGTGGGTGATGGAGCTTACGCGACCCATGCCCATGAAGCTGGAATGCAGCGGGGCGGTCGACGGCGATGCGATCAGTGGCAAGGTCAAACTGGGTGCGTTCGGCGAGGCCACCTTCTCCGGGTCCCGGGTCTAGCTGACGCCTGAGGGTTGCCGGGCGCGGCAACCCCTGATCCGCAGGCTCTTGCCGGGCCCAGGAACTCGCACGTGGAGCGTCGAGAGTCTGCTTTGGATTCACGAGCTTTTTTGAGGACGGGGTCAAGTATCGTCGCGGCCAAGCATTGCCTGAGCCAGTGACCTCTGATTCAGGTCCTGTTCCGGGTCGGGCTCGAAACATCGCAAATTGAGATGTCCTCGCGTGCTTTCGGCTGAGATTGCGCCTTGCCCGGCGGTTGTGGTGCTAACGGTTTGGGTACTCCCATAGCTGGCGATGCCCCATGGCGAACGGGATGTCCGCTGATCCGGTTTCTGCGGGAAGTCAGTTCACGAAGTTTGTGAACCTCTGAACGTGCGCGCCGATCAAGTCTTTTCCCGCCAGGTGCACTGGCGACGCGAAACAGCGCGAAATTGAAGCGTTGTTCGCGATTTTCTGCGGCGCCTGCGCCTTGCTCTCACAAAAGACGCCAGTCGATCAGAGCTTCCCTAAGTGTCACTAACGATCTGACTTGACCGCTGGTGTTCGTCGTCGGCCCTTTTCCTTGCCCGCTTTTGCTCTTCCTTTGTCGCGCGGTTTCGCAGCTCGCTTGTCGGCCCCGCCGTCCGATGTTGTCGCAAGATTCGTCTTGACCCGGGTGATATTGAGCTGTCGGCCACAGACCCAGACTTTCTTCAGGTCCTTGAATATCGGTTTGGGCATCCCGACGGGCAGTTCGATCAGGCTGTGATCTTCGTGGATCTCGATGTGTCCGATGTGCTCGCTGTCGAGGCCGGCCTCATTGGCGATGGCGCCAACGATGTTGCCCGGTTGCACGTCGTGATGCCTGCCAACCTCAATTCGAAACTGTTCCATGTCTTCAGCGGGGGGTTTACCTGCTTTCTTTTGAGGTTTCTTGCGTGATGGTCGCGCCTCATTGCGGTCCTTGCCAGTGTCCCGGGAAGGACGGCCGCCGTCTTCGAACGCCCCTTTCGGTGTTGGTGCTGCTGGGACCAGCAGTGACTTTGCTCCCATTGACAGGGTCGCCAGTGCGGCGGCAATGTCCAGCGACGGGACATCGTGCTCGCGCTGATACTGGCTGAGGATGTCCCGCATGTAATCGAGTTCCGAGTTGGCGAGCGTATCGGTGATGGACTGCTTGAAGTCAGCGATTCGTTTGTTGTTCACCATCTCTGTCGTGGGCAGTTCAAGCCGCTCGATCTTCTGACCGGTGGCGCGTTCGATGGCGGCCAGCATACGCTGTTCCCGGGGGGCCACAAACAGGATGGCATCGCCGGGCCGGCCAGCGCGTCCGGTGCGCCCGATCCGGTGAATGTACGCTTCAGTATCGTTGGGGATGTCGTAGTTGATGACATGGCTGATTCGCGACACATCGAGTCCTCGCGCTGCCACATCGGTTGCGATCAGGATATCGAGGCTGCCCCGGGTCAGATCGTTGATCTTCTGTTCCCGCAGCTTTTGCTGCATGTCGCCGTTCAATGCCGCCGCGGTAAAGCCGCGGGCGGTGAGCCGTTCCGCGAGGTCCGTGGTCTGAATTCGGGTTCGGACGAAGATCAGCATCGCCTCAAATACTTCCACCTCAAGGATGCGCGTCAGCGCGTCCAGCTTGTGGGTCTGCTTCACGGACCAGTATCGCTGGCGGATATTGTCCGCCGTGGACGCCCTGGTCGCGATGGAGATGGACTGGGGGTTGCGAAGGTATTGCCGTGCGATGCGCTGAATTTCCCTGGGCATGGTGGCGGAGAACAGCGCCATCTGCTTTTGGTCCGGTACCTGCGTCAGGATCCATTCCACGTCATCGATAAACCCCATGCGGAGCATTTCATCGGCTTCATCGAGTACCAGTGCCGCCAGCGAATCGAGCCGCAGCGTACCCCGACGCATGTGGTCCATCACCCTGCCGGGTGTGCCGACAACCGCGTGCACCCCGCGCCGGAGCTGACGGATCTGGCCGCCGTATTCCTGGCCACCATAGATGGGTACCACATGAAA
This sequence comes from Pseudomonadota bacterium, assembly GCA_027624035.1. Lineage (GTDB taxonomy): Bacteria > Pseudomonadota > Gammaproteobacteria > Pseudomonadales > Azotimanducaceae > UBA7455. The sequence goes on from JAQBUI010000047.1 coordinate 10,367, forward strand.
TCCGGGAAGGTGCGTGGAATATTTCTGCAGCGCCTCTGCGACCTGGATGGCCAGTTCCCGGGTTGGCGCCAGGACCATGAGCTGTACCTGGCGCTGTTCGAGGTTGATACGCGACAGCAATGGCAATGCAAACGCAGCGGTTTTGCCGGTCCCTGTTGGGGCATGGCCCAAAAGGTCCAGCCCCTGCATCAGTTGAGGGATGGCCTGTGTCTGGATCGGAGTGGGGGTTTCATAGCCAACGTCATCGAGCGCCCGGAGCAGGGCGTCAGGCAGACCGAAGTCACGAAATTGGGGTTCTTCAGGTTGGTCAGGCAAGTTGTCTTCCGGGTAGCTGCTGGTTCAAATGGCCCGCTGGGCCATGGGACGCGCACGTTACCCGGAATCGTGGTCAATTGCGACTGCCTTGCGGGGAAGTCGCCTTCATGCATGGTCGGCTCCCACACTTTGAGCCCGGGACACTTTCCAGCGGGGCTGTTCAGTACTGATTCGGCAGGCTCAGGGCTGTTTACCTCACGGCTGTTACCCGCTCACGGCTGTTTACCCGCTCAGGGCTGTGTGTACGCTCAGGGCAGTTTACCTGCTCAGGGCTGTTTGTACGCTCAGGACTGTTTACCCGCTCACGGCTGTTTACACGCTCAAGGCTGTTTACACGCTCAAGGCTGTTTACACGCTCAAGGCTGTTTACACGCTCAAGGCCCTTTACACGCTCAGGGCTGGCAACACGCTCAGGGCTGTCCGCGGCGGAACGGCGATCAGTCCTACGGACGGATCTCGTAGAACGCGTTGAACTGATCGCCCTCGTAGTCGATGGTTCGAAACCGGGTGAATCCGGCAGCCGAGGACATTTCCTTTGCCTTGGCCTCATGAAAGCCCAGGGTGCCAAGCCCGGCCCCGCCCTCGACGCTAAGTCCCGCAGACATGCAGACCATTACCGAGAAAGAGTAGGCCATGCTGGCAAGCGCGTTATCCTTCAGGTTTTCTGCAAACGTGGGTTTGCCCTGGATGTCGGCACATAGCCAGGTCCCGTCGGGCTTGAGTGACTGTCTGATCGCACTGATGAGCAGGTCAGGGTGGGTCGAATCGTGGATCACATCGAAGGTTGTGATGAAGTCGTAGCTGCCGTCCTCGGGTAACGGATGGTCAATGGGGTTGGCCAGCGTGACATTTTTTACGCCCGCGTTCTGAATGTTGTGGCGCGCCCGGGCGAGGGCATTCATGGAGATGTCGTAACCCACAAACTCGCTGTTTGGGAAGGCTTTTGCCATGGCGATGGTCGAAGTGGCCGCCCCGCAGCCGACGTCCCCGACCAGCGCCCCGGCCGTGAGTTTTGCCACCACATCGGTGACCGACGGCAACAGGTTAGGCACCAGATAGCTGGACTGGAACTTCCTGCTCATCCGCTCGATCCCACAGGCACACCCCTCCCCCTTGTCATCGAAACTCTGGCCGATGCCCGTGCGGAAGCAATCCGGCAGATCATCGACTGTATCGAACATCGCGACGACAGAGGCCAGCATTCCGCCGAGGTAGGCAGGGTGCTCCGGTTCGGCAAGCACCAGGCGAGCCTCGGGTGTCATGGTAAAACGATCGGTTGTTTCGTCGTAGGCAATCTGCCCGATACAGGCTTGCTGGTAGAGCCATTCCCGAACCCATCGCTCCGATGTGCGGGTTTCCCTCGCGAGTTCCTCGCTGGTGGCCGGGCCGATATCGGCGAGCCCCTTGTACAGACCCAGATGGTCCCCCACAAAAGTCAGGGCACAATTGAGCCCGCCCAGGACACTTCGGGAAACGTCCCGGGAGAATTTCTGCAGGGCCTCACGGTCCACGGACTGGCTGATGTCTGACATGGGTGCTCCGGTATTAGCGATGAATGTCCCGCCAACCTAGCCTGAAACCAGCGGTCTGACAAGGCGACGAGGTGCGGCGAGGGTGCCAGGCGAAGTGACGCGAGATAAGGAGCGGTTGATGCGAGCACGACAATGGAACACGAGGTATATCAGGAAGGGATCAGAGTGCGGCGAGAAGCTGTTGCTGCTTCATGTCGATCGCAAAGGGGTATGCTAGGCTTGCTCAAACGAAACCGGTGAGTGGGATATGGAACTGGATGAACTGACTGCACGGCTAGTGCCCTTCTGCCAGGCGATGTATGAGGACCCGGATGCCAGGGTGTCGAACGTCTTTGTCATGCCGGGACATGCCGGCTTTGCCTATGGGTTTACGGCAACCGCAAACAGGTCCGATGAGTCGTGGTTTCTGCGTCTGCCGCCTCCCAACGTCAACTGGCGTGGAACGGCCGATGTGCTTCGTCAGGTTCAGGTGTTGAATGCACTGGATGGGACCCCGGTTCCCCACTGTAGTGTCCGCTGGTCCGGTGATGACCTGCAATGGTTTGGCTGCCCCTATTTCATCGTGCCGCAGCTGCAGGGCGATGTCGTTCGGATGGGGCCGGGAGAGTGGGCCTCGGTGCTGCCCGACGAAACCCGACGTGACATGGCAAGGCAGGTCATGACGGCACTGGCTGAAGTTCACCGACTGGACTGGACGACCGCGGCACCGGCCCTCGGTCCACCGATTCCGTTCGATGAAGACGTCACCCGTTGGGATCGGTTCTACGAGCGGGCAGCGGACCCTGAATTGCTGGTGGACGCGCCGGAGGTCAGACAACGCCTGCTCGACCAGATCCCCCATGATGCGCCCATTGGCATCTTTCACGGTGACTTCCAGACGTCCAATCTTTTCTTCGATGTTCATGAGGCACGACTGCTGGCGCTCATTGACTGGGAACTGGTGGGTGTCGGTGCGACCCTGAACGACGTGGGCTGGATCTGTACCTTCAGTGACAACGCCGCCTGGCCAGGCGGCGACGGCGGTGCGGCACCGAGGCCATCCTTCCTCGACCCTGACGCACTGGTCGAACTCTACGTCCAGGCCTGGGGTGAGCCGTTACCGGACATTGGCTGGTACCGCGCCCTTGCCGCCTACAAGTTCGCCATCATCACTGGCCTCAATCTCAGTCTGCATCGACGCGGCAAGCGCGTCGACCCAAGCTGGGAGATCACCCGCCACGCCATGCCAACCCTGATGTCCCGCGCCCTGCAATTGCTGGCGACAGATTAGGGGTCAGAGTCTGGGTCAGAGTCGAATTTACAATTCATTTACGTTTGGTGGATGTCCCTTCGCCCGGGACAGGTTGGCTTGCCGCGCTGTCCCGGAGCAGCGGCAATATCTCGCATGGCCTGGTCAGCCCTGCGCTGTTTCTACTGATGACACCGTCACGTAGCGTAGTTTATGATTTGCATTAACCTACCGGCTTTTGTGATGGCGGTAATCGGCCCGGCACCCGACCGGCCCATACCAGGCGAGATCCAGCCGTGGTCATCTTTCGTTCGTTACAGGACATACATTCATGATCAAATCCCCCTTGCTGGCCACGTTGGCGGCTTTTGCGATGCTGGCTGCTACCTATCCCACTTTCGCCGCAGACAGCGAACTCGTTGCCTTTGAGTGGTCCGGTTACGAGGACGAACAGTTTTTCACCAGCTATGTGAACAAGCATGGCGGCAGTCCGAAGTTCTCGTTTTTCAGCGATGAGGAAGAGGCCTTCAACAAGCTGCGCGCAGGGTTTCAGGCGGACCTGGCCCACCCCTGTTCGCAGTCAGTCAACAAGTGGCGCGAGGCGGGGCTGATCGAACCTTTTGATACCAGCCGGTTCTCGGCGAACTGGGCCGACCTGTCGTTTACCGATACCGAGGGTTTCACCGTAGACGGCAAGGTTTTCGTGGTGCCTGTTGACTGGGGGTCCACCGGACTGACCTACCGCACCGATATGGTTTCAGCAGCGGAAGCCGGGACGCTGGCCTCATTCGCAGACCCTAAATTCGCGGGGCGGATTTCACTGCCAGACAATGTCGATGATGCCTATGCGCTCGGTTATCTCGCTATAGGTATCAGGGACTGGAACGAGTCCACGGACGAGCACTTTACGGCAGCATCGAACTTTCTGCGCAAGGTCCACCAGAACGTGCGTACCTACTGGGCAGACGGTGCTGAACTGTCACAGCTGATGGCATCCGGCGAGGTGATTCTGGCCTGGGCCTGGAGCGAGACGCCGGCCACCATGCAGGCCGAAGGGTATCCCGTGGCCATGAATCGCGACACCCTGGAAGGCGCTTCCACCTGGGTGTGCGGTCACGTCAATCTGGTGAACAAGGGCCGTTCGGAAGATGCCCTGTACGACTTTGTGAATGCGTGGATGGAACCACGTTCCGCACAGAATTTCGTGCAGGTCCTCGGCTATGGTCACGCCAACCTTAAAGCCATGAGAGCCATGGATGCAGATGTCCTGGCCGCTGCCGGGTTTGCGGATCTGGATACCTATCGTGACAACACACTGCAGCAGGCGCCGCTGCCATTTGCCCTGCGGCAGAAGATGGTGGCGGAATTCCAGAAGATCAAGGCAGGTTTCTAACAGCCTTGAGGGTGCCCGTCTCAGGCACGCCGTAGTCGTGCAAGAAAGTGACCGGGCTGGCACCTCGTATCAGTAAACTTTCATGAACGCCCTGAGCGTGCGGTTCTCAGGCACGCCGTAGTCGTGTAAGAAAATGCTGAGGCTGGCACCTCGTATCAGTGAACTTCCATGACAGCCTTGAGCGTGTCGGTCTCAGGCACGCCGTAGTCGTGCAAGAAAGTGCCCAGGTTGGCACCTCGTATCAGTAAACTTTCTGAGAACCGCACGCTCAGGGCAAAGAGGCTGCAGAAATGCGCCCTGTTAGCCCGATACATGGATGCATTGCGACCGGGCCAAGGTCGGCGACTGCCTGGAGGAACTGACTCGTGCATCCGCTCCGGCTATTTGGCGCTCTCGAGCGGGTCGAGCAACACCAAAGACTCCGCCCCCCAGCCGATGCGTGTTCGGTCACCTGCCTGCAGGATCGGTCGGCCGGCGGTGTTGCGCATGGATACGGTCACGACAGTGGCGGTGTCGTCTATGCGCACCTGGTACAGCGTCAGGTCACCGTAGTATTCCGTGTCGACGATCTTGCCGCGAAACACACGTTCCGCCGTGGCGTGATCGCCGTAGAGCATGGTGAGCATTTCCGGACGAATGCCGATGGTTGCGCTGCCCGGCTTGCCAACGCTGACGCCAGGCAGCAGTGCGCTACCCAGGGCCTCGATGTTGACTGTGGCCCCGCTCGGATCGATGGAGGCAATGTCTGCGCGCAGAAAGTTCATCATGCCAATGAAGGATGCCACCTGACGACTCACCGGGCGCCGATACATGCCTTCCGGTGAGTCCAACTGGGCGATGCTACCATTGAACATGACCGCGATGCGGTCCGACATCAGCAGTGCTTCTTCCTGATCATGGGTGACCAGTACGAAGGTGATACCTACCGCACGCTGCAGGCGCCGTAATTCGGTCTGCATCTGTTCGCGCAGCTTCTTGTCGAGTGCCGACATCGGTTCATCAAGCAGCAGAACCTTGGGTTGCATGACGAGAGCCCGTGCCAGCGCGACCCGCTGGCGCTGCCCTCCCGAGAGCTCATGAGGCTGCCTGCCCCCGTATCCCTCCAGTGCAACGAGTGCAAGCGCCTCCTCGACCCGGCGCTTGGTTTCCACCCTGCCCAGTCGTAGTCGTTTGAGACCGTAGGCCACGTTCTGTGCCACCGAGAGGTGAGGAAATATTGCGTAGGACTGAAATACCATATTGGTCGGGCGCCGGTTAGGTGGCACACCTGCCATATCCACCCCGTCGATACTGATGCTGCCCCTGTCGGGAACGTCGAACCCGGAGATCATACGCAGCAGTGTGGTCTTGCCACAACCCGATGGGCCGAGCAGCGAGAAGAATTCACCTGCCATGATGTCCAGGGAGACCCCGGCCAATGCAGGCTCGTCGCCGTAGTACTTGGCCACGTCACGAACCTGGATGATGGGCTGATTGCTCATCGCATCCCCGAGGCAGCATCAAAAAACAGGCTCGCACCCTCTGCCTCGTCGCCGCTGATCAGGCGGGAGGAGCGCCGGCGCAGGTACTCCGCGGTGAGCAGCAGCGCAAAGGACATCAGCACCATCAGAAAGCCGAGTGCCATCATGCCGGGCAGGCGGGCGGGGAAGCGTAGCTGCGACCAGATATAGACCGGGAGCGTTGCATCGGTACCGGTGAGAAAGAATGCGATGATGAACTCATCGAAGGAAATCGTGAAGGCGACCAGCATGCTGGCCAGGATTCCGGGTGCAGCCAGCGGCAGAATGATGCGCCGGAAGGTGCCGAGGGCAGATTCGCCCAGGTCCATGGATGCCTCCTCGAGGCTGGCATCCATGTTATTGAATGCGGCCCCGAGAATGGCCACAGAAAACGGAGTACACACCAGCACGTGCCCCATGATCACCGTCCAAAGCGACAGCGACATGCCAAGCTGGATCAGCACCACCAGCAGGGAGATGCCAACGATGACCTCAGGCAGTACAAGCGGCACCATGATGAAACCAACGATACCTCGCTTGCCGGGGATTGGATAGCGTGCAGCGGCTCGTGCCGCGAGTATCCCGAGGCAGGTACTCAGGACTGACGTCGTCGCCGCGATGATCAGAGAATTGTACAGCGCGGCGTGCAGCGCCGTGGTGTCCCACAGCACATCGAACCAGCGCAGGGTGAAACCGGACAGGGGCAGGGCAATCACCGCCGAATCGTTGAATGCAAACAACGGCAGCAGCAGGATCGGTGCGTACAGAAACAGCAGATAAACCAGGGCGTAGAAGATCAGCCCTCCGGGGGCTCGTTGGGACTGGTCCATCAGCCAACTCTCCGCAACGAGCGCTGGTTCAACCACAGGAACAGCAGTGCCACCGAGGCCACGATGAGCATGGCTGAAGTGGCGAGCGCAGCGCCCAGCGGCGCGTTGTTCGCCTTACCAAACTGAACCTCGATCATGTTGGCGATCATCAGTCCATCGGTGCCCCCGAGCAGGCGCGGCGTGACGTAGTCACCCACCGTGGGAATGAACACAATGAGCACTGCCGCAATCAGGCCCGGCATGGACAGCGGCAGTGTGATGCGCAAAAACCGGCGTACCGGGCCGTCCCCGAGGTCCCGCGCTGCCTCAAGCAGGCTGTGGTCGATGCGCGACAGCGAAACATACAGGGGCAGGATGGCAAATGGCGCCCAGGCATGTGCCAGGGTGATGACCACGGCGTTGGCGTTATACAGGATGAAGGTCAGCGGTTGATCAATGAGGCCCAGGCCCAACAGACCACTGTTCAAAACGCCGTTGTAGCCCAGGATGACCTTCCACAGGAAGATCCGAACCAGGTAACTGGTCCAGAAAGGTATGGTGATGAGCAGCAGCCACATGCCCCTGCGCTTGCCACCGTAAAATGCCACGAAATAGGCGATAGGGTAGGCGAGCAGTACGGTGACCAGGGTGACGACCCCGGCAATAAGGAGAGAGCGGGCCATGAGCACCCGGTACAGCGGCTCGGTAAACACCTGCCGGTAATTGTCCAGGCTAATGGTTCGCCTGATCTCGATGACGTCCTGGGTCCAGAGGCTCATGATGATCAGCAGTGCCAGCGGTGCCGCAAGCATCGTGAGCGCATACACCAGTGTGGGGCTGATCAGCAGCAGGCCGCGCCAGTCTCGTGCCATGGGTACTGCCACTGCCCGGGTCACCGTGCGGCCCGCTTGCATCTGCTCATTTTCAAACCTGCCTCGTCAAGTGCTTCATCCGGGCGCTTTCCCGGCGCGGGCGAATGCTGGAAGACTTCTGCCGGGGGTGCGCAGATGCAGCGGGTAGCTGGCTCCTCCCGTATTGCCAGTTTCCTGGTGCGATGCTCTGCACGATGGATCAAAGGCTTGCCAGGTCCGGCAGCTCCTGGCAGAGGCGAGCGACATCCGCCCGGTTCAGCACATAAACATAGGCGTTCAGTTGGGTGCCGTCGCCGGTTACAACAGGTAGCAGCCGACGTTCATAGGCATCGGTTTCGAAATCATCGAGCGTTTGCCAATGGGCGTCGGTGAAGTCCGCTTCAAAAATGAATCCCGGGACAGGTGGCGCATCATTTGCGGGAACAAGCACGGGGTACCCGGCAGTGGCCCCGTAGCCCTCAGGGAAATGAATGCCCCGCACGAAACCCTTCATCCATGCCCCCGGTATCGCCGCCAGGTAGTTCTCATTGCACCTGCCTGGCATTAGAGTGCCATAGACAAACAGGCGCTCTGTCATGGTGCCCCCCCCTACGCACAGCCGTCTACAAGTATCTCTTTAAAATCACCCCGCATGCAGTGATTGGAAGCCATCGAAGCTGAATAACCGCCGCCGTTGATGAGCACCAGATGGTCCTCGTCGCTCATATCCGGCAGCACAGCATCTTCATACCAGACATCCAACGCCTCGTTGATATTGCCGACTACCGTCATCTTCTGAAGAGAGCCATCGGGCACTGCCGATGGATCGATCAGCGGTACGGGTTGAAATGGCAGTCCGTAGTAGGCTGGCTCCGGCGCTATATTGAAACCGGCATCCACGCCAAGAAACAGGGTATGCCGCTTCTTCTCAAGATAGGTCTTGCTCAGCATCAGGATGCCGGAGTCCTTGACAAGGTACTCACCAGGCTCCATTTCGAGATGAATATCGCGTTCGGCAAAGTGCCTTGCAAGCACTGCCGCCCATTGACTCAAGTCCAGTGGATGGTCACTTGCCACGTGAGGTACGCCCAGGCCGCCGCCGACATTGACGCGCTTGATGGTCGCACAACGATCAACAAACCACAGACAGGCCCGGATCACCTCATCAAGCTGACCCAGTTGCGGCGTCAGGAAGCCGCAGCCAGTGTGAAAGTGAATCTTGGTGATGGTCAGATTGTGTTGCCGGGCGATCTCCATGGCTTCAGAAAACTGCTCTTTGTAGACACCGAATTTGGTCGTCACATGGCCGGCGTACTGCAGCCGATCATTGTCCTGACGGCTCACGCCCAGGCCAGGATTCACCCGAATGCCAATGTCAGACCCGGGTTTTGCTTCGCCCCAGGTTCTAATGGCATGGAGTGAGTCACAGTCCATAAAGAGCCCTTCAAATTCGCAGAGCCGAGCCACATCATTGCGTGACAGGCTGCCAGCCGTGAATGAAACCTGTGACGGTTTGAATCCGGCCTTGACGGCATGTGCCACTTCATTGGGAGAGCAGGCATCGATTCCTACGGACCCTTGCTGTTGCAGGAATTGCAGCAGGGGTGCGAACCGATTGGCTTTCATCGCATAGAGTATCGTGTAGCGATTCCTCAAAGCGGTCGCATCCAGCGCCGTTTTCAAACGCTGGATATTGCTTGCGACCCGCTGGCCGGAATAGACGAAGGTCGGCGTACCGTGCTCAGCAATCAGATCTTTGACCCAATTGCCGGCAAATTGCAGTTGACCTTCCTGGTAGCAAAGGTCGGGTCTTTGCCACCAGGCGAAACTATCACTAGAGGCTGTCACGCCCTATGTCAGTCCAGTCGCTTCAGCGGCTTCCGCCTGGATGGTACGCGCGCCGGTAGGCATCTCGAGGCTGCCCGTAATCCATCCACGACAGGCCACGCTGTTGCAACTGCATGGGAATTGCTTGTACAGAACTTCTTCCGTCTGGGCGTAGTCCATGTAGAGATAGGTGTTGGCCGGAATATCGGCCAGTGCAGTCACCGTCATGTTCTGCATGTCGACCGAAACATTCGGTGTGCAGGAGTGCAGCAGGTAACCGGCAAAATACAAATCGAGTAGATGTTTGCCCTTGCCGATCTGGAGGGTGTGCTGCAGGATTTCAGGAACAATTTCGCCGTTTATGACGGCGACTAACTCGCCAGCAGAAAAACTGCGCAAGGCAAGCACGCCACTGCCGGACAACTCGTCTTTGTTCGTGACTCTGAAGTCCGTGGCCTGGGGGAAAAGCGGGTTCGTGCCAAATTCTTTGGGGTATAGCATCGCCAATAATCTCCATCTTGAGAGGGCAGTTAAACGACACAACAAAAGACTGATGATCTTGGCTCTCTGGCAGCGAGACCGGCGTAATCAACGCGCGCTTTATACTGCCGATTTCGTGTCGTATCAAGCGTTTTGAACACAAGAAGACAAAGTGTATTTTGCCTGGGAGCCCTCAGCGTGCCCGGGGTCGGGCACGCCGTTGTCGTGCCGGGAAGTTTTCCGGACGGCACAGCGTGCGGCCAGAACTTCCATGAAAGTCGGTAGCTTGAAAATCGCCCATTTGCAGGCTTGTAAAGAGGATGAGGAGCCCTCAGCGTACCCGGGTCGGGCACGCCGTTGTCGTGCCGGGAAGTTTTCGGACGGCACTGCGTGCGGACTTCCATGAAAGGCCTGTCGAGGTCGAAGTGCGTCGTATGTGCCGCCTGCGAATGGACCAGTGGATTCCCGGCCCGACATCGGTAAAATGATCCCGTTCTGACCAGGTCTTCTATTGATGTTCCGAGAAGCAGCTTCGACAATCGTCCTGATTCTGGGACTTGCGCTGACGTTCCAGTCAGCGGTTGTCGTCGATCATTTGCATGTCGATTTGAATGAGGTCGACTCCTGTGTCGTCTGTACGGGCTACTCGTCCGTTGCCGATGTTCCCGCCAGCGCTGCCGCTGGTGTCCTGGTGGTCAGTAGCGAGCGATTCGGGCCATTCGCCCCGCGCCGGGCGCATGCACGGCCGCCGGAAAGTACCGCGCGGGGATCTCCTGCCAGTCGATAGACGGTCGTTTATCGAATTCACTGGATCTGGAGAAACCTATGAAAAAGCGCACCCTTGCGCCCGTATTGCTGTCACTGCTGAGTGGACCCATACTCGCGCAGCCCCACTCAACCCACCTGGAACATCATATAGAGGAAATCATCGTCACCGCGACACCGTTCAGGGACGAAATTGCGGAGACCATGCTGCCGGTCAACGTCGTCACTGGTGAGGAACTGCGCCGCAAGGTCGGTCATTCTCTTGGCGAGACGCTGAAGAATGAGACCGGAATCCATTCCGCATCGTTCGGTACCGGCGTCGGCCAGCCAGTGATTCGCGGCCAGTCCGGCAATCGTGTACAGGTACTTCAGAGTGGCGTCGAGGTCACAGATGCCGCCGCGATCAGCCCGGACCACGCCAACGGCGTTGAGCCACTGCTGGCGGATCGCATCGAAGTACTGCGCGGGCCATCTACCCTGCTGTATGGTAACGGAGCGATCGGTGGCGTCGTCAATGTCGTCGACCGCCGCATCCCGCAGACCCTTAAGTCAGAGCACCGGTTTATCGGTGAGCAGGCATACGATTCCGTCAGCGACGAAAATCGTACCCTGATTCGTTTCGATGGCGCGGCCGGAAGCCTCGGGTTTCACCTGGACGGTGTGACCCGGTCCGGCAACAATGTCGACATTCCCGGCTTTGCCAACCTCGACCCTGCGGCCGGGGACAACACGTTCGGTTTCATTGAAAACTCGTTCTCCGAGAGTGAGTCACTGCACTTCGGCACCTCTTTTATTGGCGAGCAGGGCTTCATGGGCTTTTCCGTCGGGCGCATCACCAGTCAATATGGCCTGCCTCCCGGCGTTCATTCCCACCATCATGAAGAGGATCATGAGGGTGACGAAGATGAGCACCATGAGGACGAAACGCATGAGTCGGAGCATCACGATGACGATGATGAAGAGGGTCACAGCGATGCCGGGGATGTAGCGATTCGCCTGGACCTTGAGCAGATACGCTATGACCTCAAAGCCCACTACGACTTCAGGTCCGGGTTCTTGCAGACGTTCGAGGCGCATCTGGGGTTCGCCGATTACGAGCACACAGAGATCGAGATTCAAGAGCGGGAGCGTGAGATCGGCACCACCTACACCAATCGCGGTTTCGACAGCCGGTTCACGGTCAGCCATCGACCTGTTGGAAACTGGACCGGCATTGCCGGAATCCAGGTCAGCCGGACGGAGTTCGCTGCGGTTGGTGAAGAGGCGTACATTGACCCTGCTGACATTGATGCCGGCGCGATCTTTCTGGTGGAACGTCTGGATGGGGATCGACTTGACTGGGAACTGGGTGCCCGCATGGAGCGTCAGCAGATCGACCCTGCCGGCGACTGCAGCAGCAGTGAGTCCACCATGAGCCTTTCGGCCAGCGCCCGCTACGTCTTTCTCGAATCGTCCAGTCTGTTGGCGGCAGTCTCCCGTTCAGAGCGAGCGCCAACCGTCGAGGAACTCTATTCGAACATCACGGGTGCGGGTTGCACGCGACCGGCCGATGACGGGGGTCTCGTCCTGCACGCCGCCACGGATCTGCTGGAATTGGGCAACCCGGAACTGGACGTCGAAACGGCCAACAACATTGAACTGGGGCTGCGCCATGAGATCGGCGCGGTGAGCGGGCGCTTCAGTGCCTTTTACAATGCGATCGACAGCTACATTTATCTGGAAGAATCGGGCGCGATCGGCGAGCAAGTCCTGGCTGTTTACCGCAGCCGTGATGCCACCTTCCGCGGTATTGAACTGTCGCTGGAAGCGCCGCTGGCAACAACGAATTCTGGCGCCTTCGATGCAAGGTTTTTCAGCGATGTGGTACGGGCCGAGTTTGATGGCGGCGCCAATGTGCCACGGATTCCTCCGGTTCGGTTCGGCGTCGAACTCGAGTTCACCAGCCCCAACGCCAGCGCAGGACTATCGTTCGTTCGGGCTCTCGACCAGAATCGGGTCGGCAGCGAAGAGACATCAACCCCAGGCTACGCCCGTGTTGGCGCGCATGCCGATTACACCTGGCAACTGACCGGCGGCGAGTTGATGGTGTTTGTGCGCGCCGACAATCTGCTTGATGAGGATATTCGAAACCATGTGTCGCTACTCAAGGAGGCGGTCCCGGAACCGGGCCGTAGTGTTCGTGTTGGTTTGCGCCTGACCCTGGACCAGGCAACCTTTTGATTTACCTTGTCCGCAATAGCTGAGTTGGAGTCGTCCTCGAAACATCGCGAAATTGAACTTTCACGATTTTCTGCGGCCGCCTCCGATTGGCTCTCACCGGGAAGACGCGCGAGCAGGATGCGATCTCCCGGTGACTCAACCAAAGATCTTTGAATACCACTTGTGATTCCTGATGCTTATCCTCGGTTGGCCTGGTCCTAGTGATCAGGATGACCGAGATAGCGGGTCAGCACCTGTTGCCAGTCACTGTTTCGGATCGTGCTGAGCAGCATCTGATTCATTGGTTCCCGCAGGTCGCTTTGTGTCGGTAGTGCGATGGCATAGTCCTGGCGTTCAAACTGGGCTGGCAGGACATCCGTGCGCCGCGGATATTCCCGGTTGGACAGGTACTGCAGGATCGGTTTGTCGTACACCAGAGCGTCAAATCCACCATCTCCCAGGGCCGCGAGGGCAGACGTGACATCGCTGCGTACCGCGTATCGGATGCCCCTGGCATCCAGATAGGCAGCGCTGCTCGAATTGGCTACGGTCAGCACGCGCACATTTGGCAGATCTGCAGGCCCTCGTACCGAGTGCTCCAGCCGTCCTACAGTCAGACTGGTAGCGATGGCAGCCGTAAAGCCCGATATCAGGATGATCGCGGCAAACATCCACACCAGGCCAACGATGCGGCCGGCCAGGGTAATCGGGGCTTTGTCGCCATAGCCGACGGTGGTCATGGTGACCGCTGCCCACCAGAAGCTGGCGCCGATGCCCTCGAGCAGGCTGCCGCCAAACATGCCCGGGTTCTTCTTTCGTTCAAAGATCCACAGGATGAGGCCCACCAGTAACAGCAGACCGCCCAGCGCGACCAGGGCGAGGAAGAACTCCCACGAGAAAATCCCGCGAAACACGCCGAAAACAGAGTCTCCTTCTGCGGGTACGGCGATGGCGAGCCCCGTGGTATGAAATGGATGGGTGAAGTCGATCCTGGTTTCCCGTTCGGCCGTCACCGTCAGCGCGGCGACCGAGACCGACAGGGTGCCGTCTTCCAATCCCGTGATCAGCCCGGCAAGGTCCCGGCGCTCGAATTCGTAGCTCAGGTTCAACGCCTCGGCCACGCGCCGCCACAGCTCAATGCTGATGCCGGACAGGCTGCCGTCCTCATTAGCGATGACAAAGGGCGGAGCAATGCGGGTACCGACCACCAGCGCCGGGCCGTCTTGCGCCAGCACCGCTGGCGTGAAGGGCAGGGTCGCGAGGCAAAGCACGAGCCAACACCTGCGGAGCCATACGCGGTGAACGTTCACGTCAGTCCTCATGGCACACACTCTGGCGAAAGAGCTCTCATGAACGCGCTATCCGGGACGCGGCCCCGCAGGCTCACGTACTGTCCTTGCCAATCCAGCCCTTGATGCGGAAATAGAGCAGCATCCCGGATGTGAGCACGATGAAGGTGACCCAGACCGCAGGATAGGCCCAGGGCAATCCGAGTTCGGGCATATGCTGGAAGTTCATCCCGTACACCCCTGCCACAAACGTCAGCGGAATGAATACCGAGGCCATGATCGTCAGTACTTTCATGATCTCATTCATGCGGTTGGACACAGCAGACATATACAGGTCTGTGAGGCCGCTTGCCATTTCCCGGTAGGACTCGATGATCTCGACTACCTGAATGGTATGCTCGTAAACGTCCCGGAGAAATGGCTTGGTTGTGTCGTTGATCTTGCCGGACTCGTCGCGGTAGAGCTGATCGACCACTTCACGGGTAGGCTAGACGATTCGTCGCAGCAGGGCCAGTTCCCGCTTGATGGAGTGGATCCGATGCAGTACATCCGGTGTAGGATGCTCGAGGGTGATGATTTCCAGGTCCTCGAGGATGTCGCCGTACTTCTCCAGTACCGGAAAACAGTGATCCACCACGGCATCCAGCAACGCGTACAGCAGATAGCCAGCGCCGTCCCTGCGGATGCGCAGGTTGTCGGCCTTGAGGCGCTCGCGGATCGGTTCCCAGACATCGCCCGGTTTCTCCTGGAAGGTGATCAGCGTGTCTTCGAACAGAAAGAGGCTCACCTGTTCGCTGTCCAGCGCGGTCCCGCCACTATCAGTCGCTACCATCTGCAGCATCCGCAGCACGATGAAGGCGTGGTCTTCAAAGATCTCTGCGCGGGGCCGTTGTGGCACATGCAGGACATCCTCGGCCGTCAGTGTGTGGAAACCGTAGACCGTCCGGAACTGGTTCACCACATAGGGATGCACGGCGCAGATGTTCACCCACCGTACTGCGACCCACTCTGGCCTCGGTGACGCCAGAAATTCGGCGAGGTCCTCCACATCGTGATACTCGATGCGGTCCAGACTGTAGTCAATATAGTTGATGCTGACCGTACCGGGCGGTGGTGGTGTATCGATATCGGGCCGGTTCTCGATGCCCGGGATCTGGCCAGGGGTCATATCGTAGGCGCGCTCGCCTGCGCGTCGAATCCCGGGCAGGCTGATGGCAGAACCCAGCAATTCCACTCCTTTGCCGACAGTGCCCATGGCAAAGCCGATGGCCATTCCGCCGATATTCATTCCGGTGCCGCCGATGGCTCTTCCGGTACTGGTGACGGTATCTCCGATGGCTTTTCCTGTGCTGGTGACGGTATCTCCGATGACCTTGCCTGACCTCGATACGGAGTCTGTGAACCGGTCGATGCTCATCGTGCTGCGGCTTTGGTTGCGGGTGCCCGGGCGTTCGGGTAGTCCACGTCTTGCGGCGTCATGGCTCTGGTCCAGGCGGCAAACTCAAGCAGGGTGCCATCCGGGTCCCGGAAATACAGTGACCGCACGAACACCGTGTCGTCCAGCTGTTCGGCAACACCGGTTTCCGTATCCGCATGGTTGACGACGTCGGTGACTTCGACCCCTTTGTCCCGCAGCCGGTCCCGATAGGTTTCAATGTCAGCAGGCGATACATCGAACGCGACATGGTTCATGGTACCGGGCGTCGCGGTGATTCGTGCAAGCTCAGCGCTGCTGACCGCGCCAGGCCCGTCAGGAAACCAGAAGAAGGCCACGGCATCACCGTTACCCGCGTCAAAAAAGAAATGCTTGCCCTGGCCGTTGGATAGATCCAGGGTCTTGGTCAGCTTCATGCCGAGGATGCCAGTGTAGAACGCGACGGTCACGTCCATGTCGGCGCAGACCAGCGCCAGGTGATTGATGCCGTTCAGTTTGAAGTCTGCCATCGGGTGGATTCCGGTCGTGGAAATCAGCTTCGATGTTACCCGCCACCCCGGTGCCGTGCAAAGCGCGTCATAATGGCGTCCAACTTTATTTGAAGGTGTAGCGCAGGCCCGAGGCGTACTCAAGGTCGTGGCTGTCGATACCAGGCTCGGGTTCGGTGATGTAGCGGTAGATAAAGCCAAAATGGATGGACAATCGCTCGGACAGGCCGGCTTCAAACTGCACGATGGCCACGCTTCGAAGGTTGCCGGAATCGTTCAGGGCTGGTTGTGCGTACGCCGTGAAGCTGATTGCAGCATCGTCAAACGAGTCGAGCCTGCGTTGACCGGTCACGTACAGGCTGGCACGCCAGAGTTGCTGTTCTCCCGGTATGCCGTAATGGCGCTCATGTTCCCGGATGAGACCGAGACCGAGAACGCCGTGCCCCGCTTCCGAGGGCCGCCACCACTCGAACCGATATCCGGCCCCGGCCACGACCCTGCGGTCAAGACGCTGAAACTGTTCATGAGAATGCTGCAACAGGATTTCCGCGCCGTGGGGTCCGCTGATTTGCCGGGCGTACCTCAGGTGCAGGAATCGACTGTCTTCGACGTCCTCGCCGTTGATCGTCTCTAATTCCGTCGTGACAACCGCCATCAGCACGGCCGGGCCTGTGCGCATGACAGAATGCAGTTCCAGGGCAATGTCCTGCTCCCGCTGATTACCTCTTGAGCCACTCAAGTCAAAGCCCAGGGTCAGAAAGGCACTGGATTCAGGGTTGGCGTAGAATTTGTCCTGGTCGTCGACGATGGCCCCGGCCTGCTGGCATGCCAGAATGAAGCCGATGATGGTGCAGCGACGGTTAAGGGATTTCAAATAGACCCCTGTTGATGGTGAACCCCTGGCAAGAGTGTTGTTTCCCATGGGCATCTCTTGGGTGACGGCCATCCTCCTGCGTCGAGTCTACTCGGCATGAAACCCGCCCGGGAGCCGCGGATCAGGGATCGGAAACCCATCGCAGACATCCTGGTTGGGGCGTGTCGGCGCATCATCAAGAAAGGCATTCGGCGGGGCTTGATGCATGGACTACTCCCGGATCGTGACGGGAAGCTCGCGGATTCCTCGGATGAAACTGGAGCGCAGGTAGACGGGTTCGCCGGTTACCTCAATATGGTTGAAGCGCTTCATGATTTCCTCCCAGATGATGTTGAGCTGCATCTCCGCCAGGCGATTGCCGACGCATCTGTGTATCCCGAAGCCAAAGGAAACATGCTTGCGCGGGTTGTCCCGGTCGATGATGAACTGATTGGCATTGGCAATGGCGGTCTCGTCCCGATTGCCCGAGAGGTACCACATGGCGACCCGATCCCCGGCCTTGATGGATTTGCCCCGGAGTTCTGTGTCCTGGGTGGCGGTACGAGCCATGTGGGCAACGGGCGACTGCCAGCGGATGATCTCGGGCACCATCTTCGGAATAAGGTCGGGGCTGGCCTTGAGCTTTTTGTATTCGTCTGGAAACTGGCTCAGGGCCAGGACGCCGCCGGAGATGGAGTTCCTGGTCGTGTCGTTGCCGCCAACGATCAGCAGCAGGATGTTGCCCAGGTATTCATTGGGCGGCATGTCCCGGGTCGCTTCGCCGTGCACCAGCATGGAGATGAGGTCGTTGCCGGGTTCGTTGCGCTGCACCCGTTCCTTCCAGACGGCGTCGAAGTAGGCCCAGCACTTCCACAGCTCTGCGAAGCCCTCCTCAACCGAATCGAAAAATTCCGGATTGCTCAGGTTCTGTACGGTATCGGACCAGTAGATCAGTTTGTCCCGATCATCCTGGGGAACGTCAAACAGCGTGGCCAGCATCTGGCCGGTGAGCTCGACAGAGACTTCACGGACCCAGTTGAACTCCTCGTTGCGGGGCAGGTTATCGAGGATTCTGCCAGCGCGTTCACGGATCAGTTCCTGCAGCATCTGCAGGTGCCGGGGCGTGAACATCGGGGCGACCACCTTGCGCTGATCGTCGTGCTTGGGCGGGTCTTCCTGAATGAACATGGGCAGGTGGAACATCGGGTCAGGATTGGGGTCGGCGACGCCGCCAAGCTGGATTCCGCCTTTACGGGAATCCGACGAGAACAATTCATGATGGCTGTCCACGTACATCACGTCTTCGTATCGCGTCACCGACCAGTACGGCCCGAACATGCTCTGCTCATGGTAGTGGACCGGGTCCTCGTGGCGCAGCCGTTCGAAATAAGGCATTACTGTGTTCGCCTCGAACAGGTCGGGATGCGCCGGGTCGATGGCCTCAAGCGCGAGTGATGCGGGGTCCACATGCGGGTCGATCGCCCATTCTTCCAGCCACTCACGAGTGGACCTTCGATATTGCTCGGCGCGGCTGATCTCTGGATTGTCTGATTCGCTCATGTCACTATCCGGTTGGTTGAGGGTGTATTGTCCTATCTGTCGTACCCGACGTAAACGCGATAATTGTGAGCCCTCAGCGTGCCCGGTCGGGCACGCCGTTGTCGTGCCGGGAAGTTTTCCCGGCACAGCGTGCGGCCAGAACTTCCATGAATGCGCTCAACCGGAGCCGGGTGTCGGAGCCCTCAGCGTGCCCGGGTCGGGCACGCCGTTGTCGTGCCGGGAAGTTGGACGGCACAGCGTGCGGCCAGAACTTCCATGAAAGGCCGGCAATAAACCAGGGGATTTCCTTTAGCCGTCCCGGTCCTTCGTATAGACTGGTTGAACCATCGGAGGTGGCGGAAAGCACCTCTGTTATATCAACCTTTGCATGAATCTATGCATGATTTCTTGCCACTTTCTACATCAATTTTCGCACTGACCGGTCGGCTGATCACTCGATGAATCCTGCGTTTGTACATCTGCGCCTGCACTCTGAATACTCACTGTCTGACGGTATCGTGCGGTTGGGTCCGTTGATGACAGCCATCTCGGACCGTCACATGCCGGCAGTGGCCGTGACCGATATCAATAACCTGTTTGGCCTTGTCAAATTCTACAATGCCGCCCAGGCTGCGGGTATCAAGCCCATTATTGGCGCCGATGTGTGGGTGGCGCCCGACAAAGAGGGCGAGGAACCTCTACCCCTGGTATTGCTTGCCCGAACTGATCAGGGCTTTGCAAACCTGAGGGAACTGATATCGCGGTCCTATACAGAGGGCCAGGATGCCCACGGTGCGGTGTTGCAGCGGGAGTGGATAGCAGGGAGTGCCGATGGCCTCATTGCGCTCTCGGCCGGGCAGGCGGGCGATGTCGGCCGCCAGATTCTGCGGGGCGACATGGAGGCTGCCGCGCGCTGTTCCAGGCAATGGATGCAGATTTTTCCGGATGCCTTCTATCTCGAACTGCAGCGGGTCGGCCGTGCGGGAGAGGAGCAATACATCGCTGGCGCGGTTGATCTTGCCGTTCAACTGGGGTGCCCGGTGGTGGCAACCAACGATGTCCGGTTCATTGATGCAGACGACTATGAGGCGCATGAGGCACGGGTTTGCATTCATGAAGGCCGCATGCTGGATGATTCCCGGCGGGTGCGGCGCTTTACCGACCAGCAGTACCTGAAACGTCCCGATGAAATGGCAATGCTGTTTGCCGATATCCCCGAGGCGCTTGAGAATACTGTCGAGATTGCCAGGCGTTGCAGCGTCGACGTTGACCTTGGCAGTTACTACCTGCCGCACTATCCGGTTCCCGAGGGCGTCACGCCGGAAGACTATCTGGTGGAGGTCGCGCAGCGGGGCCTCGCCAATCGCCTCGCGAAGATGAGTGACCCGGATGTCCCTGCGTATCAGAAGCGGCTTGCCTATGAGCTTGGCGTAATCAACAAGATGGGCTTTGCGGGCTATTTCCTGATCGTCATGGAATTTATCCAGTGGGCCAAGGACCAGGCCATCCCGGTAGGGCCGGGGCGTGGTTCCGGTGCCGGTTCGCTGGTCGCTTATTCCCTGCTGATCACCAATATTGACCCGCTGGAATACGATCTGCTGTTTGAACGGTTTCTAAACCCGGAGCGGATCTCCCTGCCGGACTTCGATATCGACTTCTGCATGGATGGCCGTGACCAGGTGATCCAGCATGTCATGGAGCGCTACGGGCGCGAGGCCGTTTCGCAGATTGTCACGTTCGGTACGATGGGAGCCAAGGCCGTCGTCAGGGATGTGGCGAGGGTGCTGGGCAAGCCCTATGGCCTGGCTGACCGGCTCTCGAAGCTGATTCCGTTCGAACCGGGCATGACCCTCGCCAGGGCGATCGAGCAGGAGCCCCAGTTGCCCGCTTTCATCGCATCGAGTGAGGACGCCCAGGAAATCATGGAGATGGCTCATCACCTTGAGGGCATTGCGCGCAATGTTGGCAAACACGCAGGTGGTGTGGTCATTGCACCTACCCGGCTGACGGACTATGCGCCGGTGTACTGTGAGCCCGGTGGTGGCGGCATGATGACCCAGTACGACATGGTCGATGTCGAGCAGGTGGGGCTGGTCAAGTTTGACTTCCTGGGCTTGCGTACGCTCACCATCATTGATCACGCGGTCTCCAGTGCCAACCGGCGACACCGGGCCGCGGGGGAACTCGACAAGCTCATTGATATCGACCAGATCTCCCTGGAGGACCCCTCCATCTACGGGGATTTGAGGCAGGCCAGGACCACCGCCGTGTTTCAGCTTGAGTCCAGAGGCATGAAGGACATGATCAAGAAGGTGAAGCCGAATCGCTTTGCCGACATTGTGGCGCTGGTGGCACTGTATCGGCCCGGCCCTATGCAATTGGCCGATGACTTTGTCAAGCGCAAGAACAGCGGCGAGGGCGTCGACTACCTCCACCCCAGCCTCGAAGGCGTCCTTGAAGGGACCTACGGCGTCATGTTGTATCAGGAACAGGTGATGCAGATCGCCCAGGTGCTGGCCGGCTATTCGCTTGCTGAGGCCGACATTCTGCGCAAGGCCATGGGCAAGAAGAAGCCCGAAGAGATGGCGAAACAGCGTGCTATCTTCATCGAAGGTGCCATGGCCAACGACGTCGACGAGCAGCAGGCGGATCACATCTTCAGTCTCATGGAGAAATTTGCAGGCTATGGCTTCAACAAGCCCCATTCCGTTGCCTATGCGCTGGTCGCCTATCAGACAGCCTGGCTGAAGCACTATTATCCGGCGGACTTTATGGCCGCTGTATTGTCGGCGGACATGCAGAACACGGACAAGGTCGTGACCAATATCGAGGAGTGCCGGCAGATGGCGCTGACGGTGCTCCCGCCTGACATCAATCGCGGAGAATTCCGCTTCGTGGCCGAGGACAACGGCGAAATCGTCTATGGTCTGGGCGCCATCAAGGGCCTGGGTGAAGGGCCGGTCGATGCCATCGTCTCGGCACGGGCCGATGGCCCGTTTACCGATCTGTTTGAATTCTGCGATCGGGTAGATCCCCGCCGGGTCAACAAACGGGCGGTGGATGCGCTGATCGGGGCTGGTGCCCTGGACTGTCTGGTGCAGACGGACCGGCCAGACCTTGATTACAAACGTGCGCTGCTGTTGGCCAATCAGGAGGACGCTGTCCGGCTGGCCGAACAGAAGGCGCGCAATGTCGACAGCGGCGTCCAGGATCTGTTTGGCGAGGATCTGCTGACGCCAGCCGACGGGGGTGGTGACAATGGTAAATATCACCATATCGATACGCTCAAGTGCCTGACGCTCAAGGAGCGGCTGGCGAAGGAGAAGGAAACACTCGGGCTCTTTTTGACGGCGCACCCGATTGACGTCTATCGCACCGAATTGAAGTATCTGGCCCAGTGCCGGATCGTCGACCTGCGAACCACCGGCGACGATCAGACGATCATTGGGCTCGTCATTGCCGTCCGTACCATGCGGACCCGCAAGGGTGAGACAATGGCATTTCTCACCCTTGATGACCGAACCGGGCGGGTGGAGGTCGGGGTGTTTGCCGACCTGTACGAGAAGCACCGGGATCTGCTGAAAAAGGACGAAGTCATTGTCGTCAAGGGCAGCGCCTCGGCGGACGACTTCACTGATGGTACCCGGGTTCGCGCCAGCGAGATCTTCAACCTGGTCCAGGCCCGCGCCAGGGCTGCCAAGAAACTGATGCTGAGGTTCGACTGCGCCAGCGTGCACGAGGACTTTGCCACTGAACTGGCAGACATTCTGGCCCCCTTCAAAGGGCTGGACGCCGGCTGTCCCTTTGCCGTGGAATACTGTCGGGAAGAAGCAAGTGGCGAGGTGATCCTGGGTGATGAGTGGCGCGTGCAGGTAGAAGATGACCTGCTGGAGAACCTGAGGGAAAGATTCGGTTCGGAACGCGTCAGCCTGCAGTACTGATGTCCCCTCTGGACCTCTGTTGGTCAGAATCTCTGCCGGTTATCAATGGGCCGGGCGTCAATCGCGTCATCGTCGCATTCAGCGGCGGTGTGGATTCGACCTGTCTGCTGTATCTGGCGAGTTTGCTGCCGTCAAAAGATCGCCTGATCGCGCTGCATGTCAATCACCAGTTGCATCCCGATGCTGACCACTGGCAGCGACATTGCGAGTTGGTGTGCCGAAGTCTTGATGTGCCGCTGACCTGCACCGTGGTCAACGTCTCCCGGCAGGGCAGCCTTGAGGCTGCCGCACGGGATGCAAGATATGCCGTCTTTGAAGCCGAGGTATCCCCGGGCGACCTCCTGCTGCTGGCTCACCACAGCGACGATCAGGTCGAAACGGTGCTGTTCAATCTGTTTCGTGGCCATGGCGCGACGGGCCTGATGGGAATGCCCGCACAACGGACTGTGGGAGCGGGTCAGTTGTATCGGCCACTCCTTGGTGTTCGCAAGGCAGAGATGATGGCGTTCTGCAAGGCGAGGGGGCTGTCCTGGATTGAAGATGGCAGCAATGCTGATTCCAGTCTGGACAGGAATTTTTTGCGCTGGCAGGTGATCCCGGCACTCGAGGCCCGCTGGCCTGCCCTTGGCGATACATTGCTCACCGCCCTGCGGCGGGACAGTCAAGCCCGAGAGGTCACGAGTGATATCGCGGCACAGGACCTGGCCGCCGCCTGCGACCGGGGTGACCCGGTGGTCTCCCGGCTGCTTGAACTGACGCCCGCAAGACGGCGCAACGTGCTGGCGTGGTGGATTCAATCGAGGCGAATGCCCCATCCGTCTGCGGGTCTGCTCGATGAGATGACCCACCGGTTTCTGTCGGCTGCTGCCGATGCCGTTCCACTTTTGAGCTGGCGGGGCTGTGAGCTGCGGCGCTATCGGGACCGTCTTTACCTTGAACCAGAGCCGCGGCCATTGCCCGCCGGTCAGATGGAATCGGAAACCGCCTGGCCTGATCCGGAGATCCCCCTTGATCTGGTTGTTGGGGAGCTGCGGGCCGTGGCACAACCGGGCGCCGGGCTGGCACTGGCGGCTGGAGAACTCTGCATTCGTTTTCGTCGGGGCGGTGAGAAGATCAGGCTTCGCGGGGCGAACCGGTCCCTCAAGAAAATCTTCCAGGAGCGCGGGGTCGCGCCCTGGTACCGGAGCCGCCTGCCCCTCATTTATCGGGGTGACCAACTGGTGGCGATTGCCGGCGTTGCCGCCTGGTCCCTGCGCCCGGTGACGGCAGATGATCAGTCCGTCCGTGGCGCGTCAGACGGGCTTGAGTTCTGGTTTTCCGAGGCGCCCTCGGACGTTTTCATGGAAATTCACCGATAGGAGCCCTCAGCGTGCCCGGGGCGGACACGCCGTTGTCGTGCCGGGAAGTTTTCCGGACGGCACAGCGTGCGACCAGAACTTCCATGAAAGCCCACAGCGTGCCCGTATTAGTCACGCCGTAATCGTACGGGGAAGTGCTCACGCTGGCACCTCGTTCCAG